>JAFZNQ010000011.1 GCA_017552965.1 Abditibacteriota bacterium
AAACCAAGAAAAAAGATCAATTTCCGAGCGAGGATTCCCTTGAAAGGTTTGTCTTCGGCTTTGCGATAAACCTTAACAAGAAATTCTCTGAGAGAATACAGCCCGGCTTTCTGATGTGCAGAAGCGAATTGGACGAAATGTTCGAGAGACAATACTCTACTCCCGAAGGAGGCTTGCCATGAAAAATACTTGACGCTGCTAAAAACAGCTGATAAAAGGAGACCTATTTGTGATATAATAAAGTTGTATTACTCTTGCAGAAAGAGTTTACACATAATTTTGGAAACTACCGTTATTGCGAAAAAGGCTTTTGGTGGTTGTTGTCCAAACGTAATCTTCAGGACCAAAAACCCTGTAGCTATAGATTATGCGAACAAGCATCATATAAAGGTTGTATGAAACTCTGATTGCCGGCATATCTCCAGTTAAACTGTTTTGGCTGTAAATAGTAGTTATACAGAATGGGCAAATAACGGACAGCTGATATTCAAAGACTGTTTGCAGTGAGTTCAGAGTTTTGAAGTTGCTGGTTGAAAGACCAAAGCAACAGCTACATATTCAATTGGCAAGTTTTGCCTCAGGTATGCAGTTGTTGAAAGTATTGTTAATGATAAGGTAATTCTAAAGTTGAAAGACGATAAAACACAGTTTGCTGAACTCATTAAAAAGACAGTTGATGAGTTTGGCCTCGATATTATAAAGGACCCTGATAAGGTCAACGCTTGGCTGATGGATCTGGCTCCGGGAAACAAAGCGGAACGCAAGCTGATCGTACAGGTCTTGCAAGAAGGAGTCGGGGCAAAACTGCTTGACATTTTGGGAAAACCGGATGCAGAGCAACAACACTGCATTGACATGTGTGTTCTGCTGCTCAAAAATGAGACCTATCTCGACGAAGACGCTGCAGAGTCTGCCGTTCTGGCTATAGCCGGGGCGATAGGGCTTGAATGGGGCTTCGGTGCGCCAGCCTGTTCCAAAACACAAACTGCCGAAACTGCAGGAGCATACCATACAGTCGATACCGCTTTTCGGATAGAGAGAAGGAAGGAGCATATCGTTTTGGTGGAGTATTACGGGGACTCCGATACTCCGGCTGTCCCCGAAGGTACAGATATCATAGGCACCGGAGCCTTTGCGTGTTGCAGCTCACTGGTGACAGTAGTTATCCCCGATAGTGTGACTGTGATAGAAGAAGGCGCCTTTCGCGGCTGCAGCTCATTGAATACTATCAGACTGCCGGAAAAGCTGAAGAGTATCGGTGACCACGCTTTTTGGGGATGCAGCAACTTGAAAAAAGTGATCCTCCCCGACAGTGTGACCAAGCTCGGAGACAATGCTTTTGATGAAAAGACCTGTGTATTTGGGGCGGCTTACTCCAAAAAACAGCGAGAGAAAAAAGCAGATAAGGTTTTGCGTATAAATGGCAGGTTGATAGTGTGAGCGGGTCTTTCTGTGGTTCACGGTGGAGGAGAATAGAAGGCGGCGGAGCGGTTGCTCCGCCGCCGGAGTATATGCGTCAGGGGCTTTACAGTTTTCTCCAGCATTTTGTCTTCAAAAACCTGCTGAGTTCGCCGTTGTCCTTGTCCTCGTAGTAGCCGATGAGAAGTCTTTTGAATTCCGGCACGTTCTTTTCCGGGATCACCAGCAGGCCTGCCGCCTGCCCGATCAGATAGTGGTTTGCGAAGATCACCGCTGCGCGTTTGTTGCCGTCGTTGAAGATCTGTGTCTTCATGCAAAAGAGGCACAGCCGGATCGCATTTTCGACGGGCTCTTCCTCCTGCTCCACTATGTCCGCGATCCTTTCCCTGACTTCGAATTCCAAGGGCATAGGCGGGACGTATGACGTGCCGCCTATTGTGACCGGTACGCCGCGTATACGGCCGCCATCCGCATAAAAGCCCTCGTTGACCAGCCTGGCAATATGGGTGAGTATATAGTAATCCGTTTTAGTGGCGATCACGTCCCGGTCCATTATGAATTCCCATGCGTGCTTGAGGTTGAGTATTTTTTGCACGTCGTTAGCCGACACGCCGTTGACGCGGCCGTTATCGAGAATGTCTTCGGTCTGGGGAAAAGACGTTGCCACCCCTTCGAGTACTGCCTGGTCGTAGATAGTCGCTTTCATGTTGGCGCGGGCGAAATCTATATTCAGGATCACTTTGTCGGAGAGTTCCCCGGCGGCGTAGCCCAACAGCGCCAGCCGTTTATCGATATGCCGGATGCCTTTTCGCAGTTCCCGCGCTTCTTTTGCATAACGCAGGAGCGCTGCGTACAGATCGTCCGAGTACTTGTCTACGTATGTGCTGGTCAGCTTTCCGGCGACGCGCCTGCGGATATACAGGTACTTGTTGCCGCTCCGTTCTTTGATCTCCGGCGAGCCCTCGTAGGGCAGTAATTTCAGGCGCGCCTGCAGGTCTGCGCGCTGTTGCAGGAGCTCCTGGATATCCATAAATGTCATGCTATTCTTCTTCCTTGTAGGGATATAATTACAGCATTATTATAGCAGAAAGTTCCCCAAAAAGGCAAGCGGTGCGGCGCTTGCGCGTTTGACAAGTTGCCGGTTGCGCCGGGATGACACACAGGGCGAGGCAGTGCTTCTGCCCGGTTGACGAGAGCATAAGAAAGAGGTTTCCCCGCCGCCGGAGAAAGACAAGGCGGCCGGTTCAGCCGGCCGCCTTTGCTCATTATACAGGTCCTCGGTTATCACTCCGTGAAGCCGTTGACCTCGAATATGTATATCTCGCCCTGCTCCAGCGCGGGAGTCTCCAGCGAACAGGCGCCTTTGTCTGTGTAAATATGCCTGGCGCCCTTCAGCTTTTCGCTCACGGGCTTGATCACGTATTTGCCGTGGGGGCCCATCCACATATCCAGATCCACGCTGAGGGTCTTGCCGCTTTTGCCTCCGGCTGTGTTCATCACCAGGATGAGGGCGTTGTCTCCGTGGATATAGGCGGACACCTTGGTGGCTCCGCTGACGAATTCGGTGGAGATACAGTCGCCTATGAGCCTGCCCTCGGTGAAATAGGGCATGTATTTTTGTTTTATGCCCCAGCAGGTCCTGAGGGCTTCGGACAGCTGCGGGATGTCC
>JAFZNQ010000012.1 GCA_017552965.1 Abditibacteriota bacterium
CGTGGGGCAGACGGAATGGACCAAAAAACAGGTCCCGGATTTTGACTGGGACTCCCTGAAGCGGGACGGCATCCTGATAAAGAGCGGCCCGGACAGCCTGGTGCTGGCCGGGGACCGGCCGGCGGGGACCCTCTACGCCGTGTATGACTTTCTGGAAAAGGAGCTGGGGGTCCGTTTTTGGACTCCGGGGGATGAATACGTGCCGCAGATGAAGGATATCAGGACTGCGGCAGACAGGGTGTATGTGCCCCCCTTCTATATCCGGGAAAACTTTTTCCGGCCGTATATGATCGACGAACGCTTCAAGGTGAAGCACAAGCTCAACGGCCGCACCAATCAGGGCACCTACCCCATAGTGCCCGACTGGGGAGACTGCTGGGAGCTGCTGGGAGACGGCCACACCTTCGGCAAGTTTTTGCCGGACAGCGAATACTTCGGAGAGCATCCCGAATGGTATTCGGAGATAGACGGCAAAAGGGTCTCCGGGGTGACCCAGCTGTGCCTCAGCAACGACGAGTGCGTGGAGGCTCTGACCCAAAGGGTGCTCGCCGAGTTGAGAAGGCACCGGGAGCCCAGGATGATCAGCGTGTCCCAGAACGACAACGAGCTCTATTGCCGCTGCGAAAAATGCCGGGCCCTGGCCGCGGAATACGGGGCCCAGTCGGGCCTCATCATCCGGGCGGTGAACCACGTGGCCCGGGCTGTCAAAAAGGAGTTCCCCGGCGTGCTGGTGGAGACCTTTGCCTATCAGTATTCCGTGGACCCGCCCCGGGATATCAAGCCGGAAGAGAACGTGCTTATCCGGCTCTGCAATATCAACGACGACTTTGGCACGCCTCTCAGGGATTCTCCCGCAAGCCCTTATCCCGACAGGGTCTCGGAGAACCTGAACTTTCTGAAGGCCATCGCCGGCTGGCACCGGCTCACGGACCGCCTGATGATCTGGAACTACACTGTCAATTTTGACGCCTTTTACTACATACACCCGGTGTTTTTCTGCCTGAAGCCGGACCTCCTGACCTTCAGGGACAACGGGGCGGTGGCTGTGTTTGAGCAGGGGGACGCCTACAACAACGGCTGCTCCTTCAACCTGCTGAAAGGGTATATGACGGCGGAGCTCATGTGGGACCCCGAGGCGGACGACGAGCAGCTCATGAAGGATTTTCTCCGGGGCTATTACGGAGACGCCTGGCCTTATCTCTATGAGTTCATATGCAAGGACACTCAGTGGCAGAGACAGAGCCCCCGGCCGCTGGTCTATAAGTCCTGGCGCTGCCCCTGGCTCACCAAAGACAGGTTCAACGAGGGTATGGGGCTGTTTTGCAAGGCTCTTTCTGCCGTCAGCGGCGACCGGGAAAAAAGCGAAAGAGTCCTGACGGAAGCCCTGTGCTTCCAGTATTCGCTCATCAAGCTCCGCGATGAGGAGCAGCAGGAATGGGCCGGCTGCGAATACTCCCTCTTCAGGGACACGGCGCAGTTTGAGAAATTTTTCCTTGCCCTGCAGAAGAAAAGGGGCAACCTGTATCACAACGAAGGCTGGACCTACTGGGGAGACGATTCCGCCTGGGAAGGGCAGCACCTGAGCCCCGCAGTCCTGCCGGAGGCCCTCAAAGGCCTCCCGCCGGAGGAGTATTTCTGCATTCCCGGAGAGGATCTCAGGGTGTATCTGCCCGGCAATGCCGGGGACCTGAAGCCCGATCCTCTGTCCGCGGAGGGCAAGGCGGGGGTCCTCTCTACCCACACCTATGAATGGGGCCTGACCCGCAAGATCACCCGCACCCTGCGCAAGGCGTACGAGGCCGGCTACAAGACGGCGCGGCTCTACGTCTCCGTCCGGGGGGAAGGTGCCCTGCGCCCCCATGATACCGCCTGCATGGTGCACCTGCTGGACATGGAGCCCGGCACCGGGCATACCTTCGTCATGTCCACGGATATGCTGTCCGGGGACAAATACACCGTCATAGACTGCGGCTCCATGAAGCTGTGGGACCCCCTGGACGTAAAGCTGATATTTGCGCCTCAGTGCAACGGCGCGGTAAAGGACGGGATATGGGTGGACAAGGTGTATATGATATACGGGAGATAAAAAATGGCGCTCCCTGCAGGAATCGAACCTGCGGCCCACTGCTTAGAAGGCAGTTGCTCTATCCCCTGAGCTAAGGAAGCGCGCTATTACAGCACTTTTATTATAGCACATTTTTTGAGGATAATCAATAGAGATACGTATTATTTGACCAAAACCGGCTTTTTGACGGACGAACGCTTGTTTTTGAGAGGAGATCGTGATGAAATATCTGCTGTTTGCCGCGCTGGCGCTGCTGCTGTTCCCCCTGTGCGCCCGGACCGAGGAGTATCCTCCTTATCACGCCTGTATGACCGAGCCCCAGATATGGGTGCTGGGAGATATAGGCAAGACCGAGGAGCGCTTCAGGATATACAAGGAGAACAACGTGGACATGCTGCGCATCGAGGCTGACTGGCGGGTGCTGGAGCCGGAAAAGGGCGTATGGGACGCCTCCCGGCAGATAGCGTATATACGCCTGGCCCACAAATACGGCTTTAAGATCAAGCTGATCCTGGGAGTGATGATGGCCCCGGCCCCCTGGTATATCAGGGAGCACCCGGAGTGCCTGACGGCAGATGAAAACGGCATATGTTCCATGAACACCATGAGCTACTGCTATCCGGGCCTGAAGGCTCTCATCAGGGAAAAGTCGGACAAGATACTGTCCCTCTTCAAAGAGGCGGGTGTCTGGGAGGATATAGTATATATCATACCCAGCTTCGGCCCGGCGGGAGAGCCCATCTATCCCCACCCCTGGACCATGGGCGCCGGCTACGATATCCCCCGCTTCTGGAACTATGACGAGAACGGGCAGGCTGCCTGGCGGGCCGCCATGAAAAAGAAATACAAGACCATAGAAAAGGCCAACAGAGCGTGGGGCACGGACTTTGAGAGCTTTGACGCCATGCCCCTCCTCTCCAGCGGAGAGAAGCCCGGCGCCTACTGGGAGGACTATCTCGTCTGGTACCGGGACGTGAAGCGTGACTTTGTCCGCTGGCAGATAAAGGATACCTACAGGGCTGCCAAAGGCAAGAAAGTATTGGTATATATCCCCGGCACCGCTTACAGCGAGGAGCTGTGGCAGGAGGCGGTGCGGACCGGCGAGGGGGACTGGATCATAAAAATGATGTGCGACTCCATGTGGGTCATGGAGGAGGCTCTGAGGCAGGGCGCCTGGCTGCAATACACCGGCTGCGACAACGCCGAAGAGGTGGCGCGCCTGAGAAAGTATCTGGACGATAAGGGGTATAAAGACGCGGTCATGTGGGGCGAGAACGCGGGCTACTTCAACTGCGCCAAGGACCCTCTGAAGCTGGCGGATACCTGCGTAAAGAACAGGCTCTACGGGCTGGACTACACCCACTCACACTTTGCCTTTACCCTGGAAGGGACCGACGAGATGCCGGATATAGAGAACTTTTCCGCCCTGCTGGATCCGAAGATCACCCCCAGGCCCCATCCCGTGATAATGCCGGAGCTCAGGGCGGCCTTTGGCATAGTGCGGGACTACAACGAGCAGCTGAGGAGGATACGGCGGCAATGATAAGGTGGATCGCCTTGCTGCTGTTGCTGCTTGCCGCTGCGCCGGCTGTTTGCGACTGCCACGCCTGTATGACCGAGCCGGAGATCTGGGTCACCGGCGATCTGCGGCAGACCGAGGAGCGCTTTAAGATATACAGGGACGCCGGGGTGGACATGCTGCGGGTCCAGGCGGACTGGCGGGTGGTGGAGCCCCGGGAAGGCGTGTGGGATATGGGCGGCCGCATAGAATATATACGGCTGGCCCGTAAATACGGCTTCAGGATCAAGCTGATCCTGGGAGTGATCATGGCGCCTCCCGTGTGGTTCAGGGAACAGCACCCCGACAGCCGGGCGGCGGACGAAAACGGGGTCTTCAGCGCCAACACCCTGAGCTACTGCTACCCGGGCCTGAAGAAGGTCATCAGCGAAAAGACCGACAAGATCATATCCATTCTCAGGGAGGCGGGGGTGTGGGACGACGTGGAATGCGTGATCCCGGCCTTCGGCCCCGCGGGCGAGCCCATCTATCCCCACCCCTGGACCATGGAGCCGGACTACGGCGAGCCCCGCTTCTGGAATTATGAGGAATGGGGACAAAAAGCCTGGCGGGCAGCCATGAAAAAGAAATACAGGACCATAGCCAGGGCCAACGCCGCCTGGGGCACGGAGTTTGCCGGCTTTGACTCCATGCCCCTGCTGAAAAGTGGCGAAAAGCCCGGCGCTTACTGGAACGACTACCTCACCTGGATGAGAGACATAAAAAGAGATTTTGTCCGATGGGAGCTGCGGGATATCCGCCGGGCTGCCAAGGGCAAAAAGGTGCTGGTGTATATCCCCGGCACCGCTTACAGCGAAAAGGACTGGCAGGAAGCGGTGGAAACCGGGGCCGGCAGCTGGACCGTCAAAATGATGTGCGACTCCATGTGGGTCATGGAGGAAGCCCTGCGGCAGGGCGCCTGGCTGCAATACACAGGCTGCGAAGACGGCGACGAGGTGGCCCGCCTGCGGAACTATCTGGACTCCCACGGACACAGGGACGCCGTCATGTGGGGCGAAAACGCAGGCTACTGGCGCGCCGCAAAAGATCCCCTGCATCTGGCGGACGTCTGCGTGAAAAACAGGCTCTGCGGCCTGGACTACACCTTTGCTCATTTTGCCTTTGCTCTGGAGGGCGCGGAGACCATGCCTGAGGTGGAAGACCTGAGCGCCCTGGCCGATCCGAATATCAGGATCAAGCCCCATCCCGTGATAATGCCCGAGCTCAGGGCGGCCTTCGGCATAGTGCGGGACTACAACCGGCAGATGGCAGCGCTGAGAAAATAAAGCTGCAGACAGTGAGGGGCTTTGTATGAGATATGTCATAACAGCTGCGGCTGCAGTCCTGCTTTTTGTCTTTGCCGCGGGGGTCCGGGCAGCGGGACCTGAATGCCGCGCATGCGTGACGGAGCCCTACGTGTGGGTCACCGGAGACCTGCAGAATACCGAGGAACGCTTTGGGATATACAGGGACGCCGGGGTGGATATGCTCAGGATAGAGGCCAACTGGTCCGCCCTTGAACGGTCGGAGGGCAATTGGGACGCCTCGCGCCAGATCGAATACATCCGCCTTGCCCGCCGTTACGGCTTCAGGATAAAGCTGATACTCGGAGTGGTCATGGTGCCCCCTGCCTGGTATGTGAGGCAGCACCCGGGCTGTCTGCCCGCAGACGAGGACGGTATCGCATCCCCCAAGACCCTCAGCTACTGCTATCCGGGCCTGAAAGCCCTCGTGCGGGAAAAGTCGGACAGGATAGTGTCTCTTTTCAAAGAGGCGGGAGTGTGGGACGACGTGGACTGCGTCATACCGGCGCTGGGTCCGGCGGGAGAGCCTATCTACCCCCATCCCTGGACCATGGGGGCCGGCTACGATACGCCCCGGTTCTGGAACTACGATGCCAACGGCCAGGCTGCCTGGCGGGCCGCCATGAAAAAGAAATACAAGACCATAGAAAAGGCCAACAGAGCGTGGGGCACGGACTTTGAGAGCTTTGACTCCATGCCCCTGCTCTCCAGCGGCGAGAAGCCCGGGGCTTACTGGGAGGACTTTCTCCTGTGGTACAGGGATCTGAAAAGAGACTTTGTCCGCTGGCAGATAAAGGACGCCCTGCGGGCAGCCCGGGGCAAGCGGGTGCTGGTGTATATCCCCGGTACGGCTTACACCCCGGAGGAATGGCGGGAAGCTGTCCGTACGGGAGAAGGGGGTTGGACCGTCAGGATGATGTGCGACTCCATGTGGGTCATGGAGGAAGCCCTCAGACAGGGCGCAGAGCTGCAATATACCGGCTGTCAGAACGAAGAGGAGGTGGCCCGCCTGCGGAATTATCTGGACTCAAAGGGGTATCGGGACGCAGTCATGTGGGGCGAGAACGCCGGCTATTGGCGCTGCGCCAAAGATCCTCTCAGGCTGGCGGAAATAGCGGTGAAGCACAGGCTCTGGGGGCTGGACTACACCCACGCCCACTTTGCCTTTATTCTGGAGGGGGCGGACAGGATGCCGGATACGGAGGACTTCACCCCGCTTCTGAAGCCCGGCATAGAGGTAAAACCCAGCCCGGTCATAATGCCACAGCTGAAGGCGGCCTTTGGGATAATACGGGACTATTGGCGCTCCGCTGATCGCTGCGAAGCGGCCGGCAGGACGCCAAGGCGTCTGACATACGGCCGGCCACGCCGATATGACGCGGGGCATTAGCGTGTGCGCCCGGGAGACGGCGGAGAAAACCATGATGTCCTCTTCCGGGGGCGGCTCTCATAGACAAGGCGGCCATCTGTGTGATATAATTATACGTGGGAAAACAGGCCTTGGGGCCGGCAATCAGAGAAGGATCATGGCAGACAGCAAAACCGATTTCAAAGCAAAATATTCCGCAAGGACCGAGTCGGGCTTTCCCGGCTCTCTGGACCTTTTCGGAGTGGAATACGAGAAGGTGGAGGATCTCCGTTACGGCACCAATCCTCATCAGGGGGCCAGTTTTTACAAGCCAAAGGGCGCGTCTGGTCTGACCTTCGGGGATATGGAGATACTGAAGCTGGGCAAATCCGGCCTCAGCGAGACCAATTATTCCGACCTGAACCACGGCGCGAACATAGTCAAGTATTTTGACGTCCCGGCCTGCGCAGTCATGAAGCATCTGAATCCTTCCGGCGCGGCCGTGCAGAACTCTCCGGACATGAGCGTCTGCGAAGTGTATAAGAGGGCCCGCAACGCCGACGCGGTGGCGGCATTCGGCGGCACGGTGGTATTCAACTGCAGGGTAGATCTTGATACGGCCAAAGAGATAATGACCTCCTTTGTGGAGGTGGTGGCCGCTCCCGAGTTTGACCCGGACGCAGTCAGCGAGCTCCACAAGGGCGAGGAATACAAGGTCAACAAGGAGATACGCATCGTCCGGCTGCCCAATATAGACCGGCTGCCCAAGTGGGTGGGCGACCCCGCCGCTCCCACCGTCAAGACCCTCATGGACGGCACCATAGTGGTGGCCGAGCCACTGCTGACTTCTGTCAAAAGCGCCGCTGATCTGGTGAACGGCACCTGCTACCGCAAAAAGACCGACACAGAATACTCGGTGGCCACTCCCGCCACGGAGCAGCAGCTCAGGGACCTGCTCTTCAGCTGGTACGTGAATCTCAGCACCCGTTCCAACGGCGTGGTCATAGCCAAGAACGGCGTCACCCTGGCGGTGGGCACCGGCCAGCAGGACAGAGTGGCGGCGGTGCGCCAGGCCATAGCCAAGGCCCGGGAAAAGAACGTCTCCGGCGAAAGCCTGGAGGGAGCCGTGCTGTCCTCCGACGCCTTCTTCCCCTTCCGGGACAGCGTGGAGGCCTGCGCCGAGGCAGGCATCAAGGCCATCATACAGCCCGGCGGTTCCCTGAGAGACTGGGACAGCATCGAGGCCTGCAACGAACACGGCATAGCCATGGTGTTCACGGGCGAGCGCTGCTTCAGCCATCATTAAAGCATCGATTCACAAGGCAGGCGGCGTCGCCTGCAGGACAGCGTTGCGGCGAGGCGCAGCGCCGGATACACAGAGGATACGCATATGAAAGAGATCACAGCCGGCTTTCTGGCAGACACGGAAGCCGAATACAGGCAGAGCGACATACACACCGTGGCCCGGCGGGCTCTCGCCAAAAACTCTATAGGCAGCATCACCAGAGTGAGCGAGCAGACCGAGTTTACCCGCAACAGGTTTTCCGTCAATCTGCAGACCCTGCCGGCCACCAACTAAAAGTCCAGCGGGCGCTGCTGGATCTTTGCGGGCTGCAACGTGCTGAGAGAGCTGGTGGCCAAAAAATACGACCTCAAGGAGTTTGAGCTGTCCCAGAACTTCGTGGCCTTTTATGACAAGCTGGAAAAGTGCAACTTCTTCATGGAAAAGGTCATGCTGCTCATGGGCGACCCCGGGGAAGAGCGCACCCTGGACACCATCCTCTCCCGGGGCATAGAGGACGGCGGCCAGTGGGATATGTTCGTCAATATCATCCGGAAATACGGGGCCGCTCCCAAGGACGCCTTTCCGGAGACCTATCAGAGCTCCAATTCCGCCGAGATCAACCATATGCTCAATAAATACGTGCGCCGGTTCGCCGCCGGGATCAGGCAGATGACGGATCCGAAGGAAAAGGAAGCCCTGAAGACCGGGATGCTGAAAAACATCTACAAGATGCTGTGCTCCGCTTTTGGCGTGCCTCCCCGCCGCTTCTCCTTTGAATACGTGAACAAGTCCGACGAATACAATCTGATCAAAGACATCACTCCGGCGGAGTTTTACCGGGAATACATAGAGGCGGATCTGGACGGAGTGGTCAGCGTCATCAACAGCCCCACCGCCGACAAGCCCTTCAACTGCACCTACACCGTGAAGTATCTGGGCAACGTGGCCGAGGGCAACAGCGTCAAATACATCAACCTGGAGATGGAGAGGCTCAAGGAGCTGGTCATCTGCCAGCTGAAGGACGGCTCCCCCGTGTGGTTCGGCAGCGACTGCTCCAAGGAAGCCGCCCGGGATGAAGGAGTGTGGGACGACCTCTCCTTTGACAGAGACAGGCTCTTTCAGATAGACACCCGCATGTCCAAGGGCGACATGCTGGATATGAGGGAGAGCGCCATGAACCACGCCATGGTGATCACCGGCGTCAATCTGGAGGACGGACGGCCCACAAAATGGAAGATACAGAACAGCTGGGGCGAGGACACGGCGAACAAAGGCTATTTTGTCGCCACCGACTCCTGGTTCGATCAATACGTCTTCCAGGCGGTAGTCTGCAAAAAGTATCTCACCGACGCAGAGAAAAAGGACTGGGAAAAGGAGCCCGTCAAGCTGGAGCTGTGGGACCCGATGGGCACCCTGGCCGACTGACGCCGGCAGGCTTGACACACTGCGGGATATACTGATATAATCATTACGGAAGGGAGCTTGCGCGCGCAGGCTGAGAGGAAGATCGGCTTCGACCTGAAACCTGATCCGGATAATGCCGGCGTAGGTGCATCGCGAGAATAATGCGTCCCTTTTTTGGGACGCTTTTTGTTTGAGGGCTCCCTGATACTCTGCAGGAGGAAAAATGGTAGTATCTCTGACCATCATCCCCTTGGGCGGCGGGGATGAACTGAAAGAAAAAATAGCCGACATAGTGGCCATCATCCATGACAGCGGCCTCTCTTACAAGCTGGGCAGCATGCAGACCTGCATCGAAGGCGAGTGGGACGAGGTAATGGAGGTGGTGCGCCGCTGCCACCACAAGGCCCTGGAGTCCGCCCCCAGATGCCTGACCACCGTCACCATAGACGACCGCAAGGGCTTCACGGGCAGGCTGGAAGGCAAGGTGCGGGACGTAAAGGATATACTTTCCGACAAGGAGCTGAGCGTTGAGTGATATACACGTGGGCAAGCTGTCCCCCGACAGAATGAACGCCCTGATCGCCGGCCGTCTGGGCGCCTCCGACAGCCGTATCGTCATGGGGCCCGGAGCGGGTCTGGATTTCGGCGTGACGGACTGCGGAAACGGCATGGTCATGGCCATAGCCGAGGACCCCATATTCCCCGCCGCGGGCCTGCCTCTGGAAATGATGGGCGAGTTTACCGTGCACATCGGCGCCAGCGACGTGGCCGTGTCCGGCATCAGGCCGGAGTTCATGACCTACTCGCTGCTGCTGCCTCCGGGAACGCCGGTGGAGGAAACGGAAAAGATCATCCAAAAGATCTCCGACACCGCCAAGTCTCTTGACATAGCCATAGTGGGGGGCCATACAGGCTGGTATTCCGCCGTGAGCCTGCCCATAGTGGGCGGCATCACCGTGTGGGGCTTTGCCGGCAAGGACGAATGGACGTCTCCGGGCGGAGCCCGGCCGGGAGACGCGCTCCTGATGACCAAGGGACCCGCCATAGAGGCCGCGGCCCTGCTGGGAGTCCTCTACAGCCAAAAGGACACCCCTCTCCCGCCGGAGACCGTCTCTGCCCTTCTGGGACGGGTGAGCCAGATCACGGTGGTGGAGGATGCTCTCACCGCTTGGGCCGCCGGCGGCGTCCACGCCATGCATGACGCCACCGAGGGAGGAGTTTACGGAGGTATGTGGGAGATGAAAAACGCCGCGGGCGCAGGCCTCGAAGCCGTCCTTTCCCGGGATATGGTGCCCGCCGACATACAGGCTCTGGCCGACTATCTCTCCTTTGACCCCTGGACCGTGATCAGCGAGGGCACCCTGCTGGCTGCCGTCAGCCCCGGCAGCGTGGAGGCGGTAAGGGCAGCCTGGAGCAAAAAAGGTATAAAGAGCGAAGTGGTGGGGACCTTCACAGACGGCAGGTCGAGCCTGGTGAGAGACGGCAGGGAGACCGGTTTCCCTGAGCCGGAGACAGACCCCTTCTGGAATTTGTTTGACAACGCGTTATCATGATCAAAGCAGTATTTTTTGACTGGGACGGCACTCTGTGCAACAGCATCCCGAATATACAGAAGACCTTTGGCCTGGCCAAAAAGGAGCTGGGCTTTGACTATACTTACGACAGGTTCCGCCTGCTCATAGGAGTTCCCACCACCGAGCAGGGAAAGGCCGTCATGCCGGAGGACCCCGAGCGCTATATCGAGTGCTACCGGCGGATATATGCGACCATGGGCGACGACCCGGCCTATCCCGGAGCGGCGGAGGCCCTGAACGGGATCAGGGCTCTGGGGGTCTCCCTGGGGATAGTGTCCAGCAAGACCCGCCTTTCCCTCACAGCCGCCGCAGAGCGGCTGGGGCTCTGCGGGCTGTTTGACGTGATGGTCTGCGGCGGCGAGACCGACAGGCCCAAGCCGGACCCGCAGCCGCTGCAGGCGGCCCTGGCTCTGGCGGGGCTGCAGCCCGGCGAGGCCCTCTATGTGGGAGACAGCTTTCAGGACCTGATGTGCGCCCGCGGGGCCGGCGTCAGGGTGGCCGCCGTCGCCTGGGGGGCCAGGACAGGAGAAGAGCTGGCGACACAGAGCCCCGATTTTCTGGCAGAGAGCTGGGAGGACCTGACAGAGGCGGTGAAGCAGCTGATCTGACCCTGTTTTGACAAAAATCGGCCCGGCTTGCTTTTTTTTGCAAATGACTGTATAATAAAAGAGTATGCGGAGAGATGGCTGAGTGGTCGAAAGCGGCTGCCTGCTAAGCAGTTGTACCAGTTAATTTTGGTACCCCGGGTTCGAATCCCGGTCTCTCCGCCATTTTTTCAGGAACGCAGTATGGAATACAGAGTACTTTCCGACGGCCTGAGGCTGCCCGTCATCGGACTGGGGACCTACAAGGCGGAGAACTGCGCGGACACGGTGTCCCGGGCCATCGAATACGGCTACAGGATGTTTGACACCGCCGAGATGTATCGCAACGAGGCGGAAGTGGGCCGGGGCATAAGGGCTTCGGGCGTCAGCCGCGAGGAAGTGGTGATAGTCACCAAGCTGTCCCACAAGTCCTATGACCGCGCAGACGAAGCGGTGCGCGGCTGCCTGGAGCGGCTGCAGACCGACTACATCGATCTCATGCTGCTGCACTGGCCCTTCGGCAACTATTACGCCGCCTGGAGGACTCTGGAGGACTTCAGAGCAAAGGGAGTCATCCGGTCTGTCGGAGTGTCCAATTTTGAGCCGGCGGGCCTCATAGATCTCATCAATTACAATGAAACGCCGCCCTCTGTGGACCAGATCGAGACTCACCTGTGGTGTCAGAGAAAAGACTGCAGAAGGTGGATGGACAAATACCATGTGGCCCACATGGGCTACGCCCCTCTGGGACACGGCGCCAAAAATCATATGCTGGAGCTGCCCGCTGTGCAGGGCCTGGCCCGGAAATACGGCGTCACCGGCGCTCAGATATGCCTGAAATTTCAGATAAAAGAGGGGGTCATCGTTATCCCCAAGACTTCGCGCCCCGAGAGGCTGAAGGAAAACATAGACCTGTTCGGCTTCGATCTCACGGACGAAGAGACGGAGCTGCTGCGGGCGCTTGACAAGGACGAGCCCTTTATCGGAACACCCGGACTGCCCGAAAAGGCGGAAGCGGCTCTTTTGTGGTAAGTAATATGAAAAAACTGTTTTTGGCCATTGCGCTGCTGCTCTGTTGCGCGCCGCTGCTGGCGGACGGCTTTGCGGACAAGGCGAAGTATTTCAACCTCATGCGCAACAAGCCCATGCCCCTTACGCTGCAGCAGCTGAGGGCGGAGCCCGACAAGAACACCCAGCCCTATCTGGAGATAAGAGGCGAGGTGAACGCTGTAAAGGGCGACGCCGTCTGTCTGAAGCAAGGCGACCTGCTGGTCTGGATATCCATGCCGGCGGGCACCCACATGGCAGAGCTGGAGGAAGAGGAGCTGGCCTGCCTGGTCAGCTATGACAAGAACGCCCTGCTGTCCCTGAGCGGCTTTGTGTGCCACGTGTGGACCTACAAGTTTCCTCTGGAAAAGTATGAAGAAGAGATGAAGGCCGGGGCTGCCCGGGCCGCCTCTTCCTACGCCCCCACCGGGCTCAGCTTTGCGCAGCCCTCCAGGGACATAGACAGCTCCGTGCGGAGCATCATAGAATCCGTGTCTCACATAATACGCTCCACCAACCCTGCTCTCTCCCAAAACGAAGTGGACGCCTATACCTACGGCATCATCAAGAACTGCAGCGAATATGAAGTGCACCCCCTGCTGGTGTGCGCCGTCATCACCGAAGAATCCCGCTTCAAGGCCAACGCCACTTCCCGGGCGGGCGCTTGCGGCCTGGGACAGCTGATGCCGGCCACGGCAAGAGGCATGGGGATCAAGAATCCCTATGACCCACAGCAGAATATATACGGCACCGTGCGTTATCTCAAGAGCCTTCAGGAGAGGCTGTGCGGCAAGAGCTTCAACGAGCTGTCCTGGGAGGACCTGTCCCTGGTGCTGTCCGCCTACAACGCCGGCCCCGGCAGGGTGCGCAAATATGGAGGCGTGCCGCCTATCAAAGAGACCCAGAAATACGTGATCAAGGTGACCAACACCTACAAGAAATATCTCACGCTTTCACTGTAGGCTGCAAAGGACTGCGCTGCCGCGCAGTCTTTTTTTTTTCGCCCGCTCTCTCCGGCGGTGGGCATGGCGTTGTTCCCTTTGTCCCGTTCAACAACACGTCATATCGGCGGTGAGAGCACTCTGCTCTCACCGGTAAGATATCCCCTGTCACGGAGCTGCAAGCCC
>JAFZNQ010000013.1 GCA_017552965.1 Abditibacteriota bacterium
CGGGGACCCCGGCTGCATTTCTGCCTTTTCCGCCTTGCGCCTGACGGCGACGCTTGCCCTTCGGCTTGAGCAGGGGCTTTATACCCCAAAAAATCTGCGATTTTTCGGGGACCCCGAAGTTGGGCCGGGATGACGAGAGCTTTTTCCTCTCCACACGCAAAAAAAAGCCGTTCGCGGCAGCGCGAACGGCGGGGTCCCCGAAAAATCGCAGATTTTTTGGGGTCAAAAGCGGCGCAGGCGTCATTTCAGATCCATGCCCTTCCGTATCAGGTCCCGCTTCCTCAGGTCAAAAAAGGTGTAGGGGTCCACTATCTCTATGTCGTACTCCGGGCACAGCTTCTTCACTTCTTCCACAAAGCTTATGGCCTCGGAGGGCTTTATCCACACCATTCTCAGATAGAAAAACAGGGGCTGGTCCGGACTGTAATATCTGATCATACCGGACGTTTTGGCAGGGCCGTCCTCCGTGTTGTAGAGGGTGGTGATGGGCATGCCCTTCCAGACCTGGGGTTCGGGGTCCCGGGAGCCCATGCCGTGCCAGTCCAGGACCATGGACCCGTAGCCCCGGGGAGAGAATTTGCTGTAGGCGTCCTTCACCGTGTCGGTGGGAGGCATCATGTCCAGCACCATGGGCGAGATGTCCAGATCGAGAGCCCTGTAATACTTTTGGTTGTGCTTCACGAAAAGGGGCATATTTTCGGGCAGTATGCGGGTGGCGTTGAAATAGCCGGCGCAGGTGGCGTCCGCCACGAAATAGTCGTTCCCGGTAGCGGTCTCGTAGTAATAGCTGACTATGTCGGGATAGGTGTTGATGAGATTGGGATTGATGCCCCAGCTGAGGGGCACGGTGCCTCTGGCAGGATCGGCCCAGAAGCCGGGCAGCAGACAGTAGAGGGGCCTGCAGCTGTCGTAGTCGGCCATGAGGATGCATATATAGGTCTTGTTTTCCAGAGCAGCCGCGGGATGCTTGCTTGCCCGCTGCTTCAGGTTTTTGAAGCGGAACTTGCTGTGAAAGGACTTGTTCAGGCACTTGTGGTTCTCGGTGTTCTGATACACGTTCCAGGGGGATATGATGAACACGGTCTCCCATTCGGTCCCCACCGGATGGTGGGAGCCGAATTCCACACTGGAATACTTGTTGAAGTCAAAAAAGCCCGCGAGCTCGGTCATCCGCTTTCCGCCGTTTACTGTATACTGAGTCTTCAGTATCAGCGTATAGGTCTCCAGGTCAGTGCCGAGAGGCTGGTCCGGGTCGTCCCCGGGAGCCTCGGTGCCCCAGGGGGACAGGTCAAAGGCAAAGCCCCGGTTGGCGACCGCCCAGTCTATGGAAGTGATAAAGCCCGCGTTGCCGTCCCGGCGGGCTCTCCAGGCGTCGGTCATGAGGAACAGATAGTCCCGGGAGCAGCGGCCCTTTGCCAAAAACTCCCGTATGGCCCAGCGGTAGGCGTCATTCTTGGCGGAGCCCGTCTCCGAGCCGTCAAACCTGCCCCGCAGGTCGTATTTTACCTCCAGCTTCCACAAGGGCAGATACTCCCGGGCAAATTCCGGGCTCAGGACCACCAGGTCCTCCGCCCCGGCCGCAGTCACCGCCGCGTCAAAGGAAGCCGGCACCCCTGGGTCCCATATGACGGCGCCCCGGATCCTGTCCTTTGCCAGAGCAAAAAGGGCGTCCAGGGCGTCCTTTTCCCCGCCCTGCGGCTTCACGTCTTCCCAGCGGCTGCCGGAGAGCCACCGCCCCTTTTGAGTGAATATCCTCTCCCAGATATCGGGAGTGTTTTCCCTTTTGCCCGTCATCCACAGAACGGGCTTTTCCCTGTTTATGAGGCCCTGCATGCAGCCGGCGGCCGCCGCCTCGTCATAGGCCCGCTGAGAGCCGTCGTCCAGCAGGGTGTATTTGTGTATGATCCCGGGGCCCGCGGCCCACAGGGGCGCCGCGCAAATACAGGCGAGCAGCGCCGTAATAAGTGTCTTCATAGTCGTTTCCCCGGACTTTTTTTCATAATCAGTATAGCACACCCCCGGGAAAAACGCCACAGGCCGGGGAACTCCTCCGCCGTCATCCCGGCGCCGCAACCCCGCGTCATCTCGGCGACAAGCCGTCAGGCTTGGCGGTAAGAGATCCCGGGGTCCCCGAAAAATCGCAGATTTTTTGGGGTGGTCTACGGGGGCACCGACGGCCAAAGGCCGTTGGGGGGGGCCGTATCGCGGGGAAGAGGAGCTTTCATAGAAGGGGCGCACGGCGGAGAAGGAGAATGGATCGTCATCCCGGCGGAAATGGCAACAGATCAAACGCGCAGCGTTTGGCCATTTCCGGGAAGGGACCGGGGTCCCCGGCGAAAAAGGTTTCGCCGGGGTGTAATTCGGGCGGGACCCGTTTGCCCGTTCATTGCTCCGGCAGAGCCGGAGAGGGCAAACGGGGAGGACCCGGCCATAGCAGTGACGGGAAGAGCATTCGGAGCTGGGTCAAAGAGTCTTTTGTGTTCCCGTCGATCCTATGAACGGCCGGGAAACTGTGTGTATTCAACAGGCACGCCCAGCTCTCCGAATTCCCACTCTTCGGACAGATCTTTCAAGTCGGGGTTTTCGGCTTTTATCAATCGCAGCTTGTCGCTGCGCCTGTATTTTTTCAATCGCTTTTCCCAGAGTATGGCTTCGTTGTTGTCCTGTATCTCTTTGAAATACACCAGCCTGGTCACCTTGTGCTTTTTGGTGAAGCCTTTGGTCAGACCGCTTTTGTGCTCATACATGCGTCGAAGCAAATCGTTGGTCACTCCGATATAAAACACGGTATTTACTTTGTTGGCAGTTATATAGACGAACATATTCGGGGTCCTTTGTCTGGCTAAGCTATTCTTTTGACTGTTTATCGGGACTATTGTTTCACGTCTTGCTTCGGCCTGTCGTCTGTACTTTTTGCCGGGTCCTCCCCATTTGCCCTCTCTGCCGTTGGCAGAGCAAGGAACGGGCAAACGGGTCCCGCCCGAGGTCCCTTCCCCCAAATCGCGTAATGCTGACGCATTACACATATTGCGATTTGGGCCGGGATGACGAGAGCTTTTTCCTCTCCAAACGCAAAAAAAATGCCGTTCGCGGCGGCGCGAACGGCGGGGTCCCCGAAAA
The DNA here is from genome assembly GCA_017552965.1 of Abditibacteriota bacterium. Classification (NCBI taxonomy): domain Bacteria; kingdom Pseudomonadati; phylum Abditibacteriota; species Abditibacteriota bacterium. Next base: position 3,121 of record JAFZNQ010000013.1, read on the forward strand.
ATCGCAGATTTTTGGGGGTCAAAAGCGGCGCAGGCGTCATTTCAGATCCATGCCCTTCCGTATCAGGTCCTGCTTCCGCAGCTCAAAGAAGGTGTAGGGGTCCACTATCTCTATGTCGTAGCCGGGGCACAGCTTTTTTACCTCGTCCAGCCTGTCGATCACCGGGCCGGGGGCCTCCCACACGATCCTCAGGTAGTAAAAGGCCGCTTCGCCGGGCTTGCCCTTTTTGATGAGGGAAGCTATACCGGCGGCGTCCGACACGTTGCTGAGGTCCGTGATGGGCATGCCCTTCCACACCTGGGGCTCGGGATTCCGGGCGCCGGTGCCGTGCCAGTCCCCCACCAGAGCGCCGTAGCCCCGGGGAGAGAATCTGGCAAAGGCGTCCTTTACCAGGTCCGTGGCGGTCATCACGTCCAGCACCATGGGGGAGATGTCCATGTCCAGAGCCTTGTAATACCGTTGGTTGTGCCTGATAAAGAGAGGCATGTTCTCCGGCAGCACCCGGGTGGGGTTGAAGTAGCCGGCGCAGGTGGCGTCCGCCACGAAATAATCATTCTTGGTGGCGGTCTCATAGTAGTAGCTGATGACGTCGGGATAGGTGTTGATGAGATTGGGATTGATGCCCCAGCTGAGAGGCACCTCGCCCCGGCGGGGGTCCTGCCAGTATTTGGGCAGGAATACGTAGAGAGGCGTGGCGCTGTCATAGTCCGCCATCAGCACGCACAGATACACCTTTTCCTCCAGCTGGGCCTTTGGCCGCTTGTCCGCCTTTTGCTGCAGGTCTGTGAAAGTGAACTTGCTGTGAAAGGACTTGTTGTAGCAATTATGGTCCGCCGTATTCTGATAGCAGTTGTAGGGAGTGATGAGATACACGGTCTCCCACTCCGTGCCTACCGGGTGCTTGCTGCCGTAGCCCGCGTTGGAATATTTTGCAAAGTCAAAGAAGCCCGCCACCTCGGTCATCTGTTTGCCGTTGGTCTGCCGGGCCTGGGCCGCCAGCATCAGCCGGTAGGTCTCCAGATCCGTGCCCAAAGGCTGGTCCGGGTCGTCCCCGGGGGCCTCGTCGCCCCAGGGAGACAGGTCATAGACAAAGCCCCTGTTCATCACGTCCCAGTCCCGGACGCAGACCCAGGACATGACGCCGCCGCTGCGCTGGTTCCAGGCGTCTGTGTTGAGGAAGATGAAGTCCCGGGAGCACTTGCCCTTGTCCAGATACTCTCTGATTGCCCAGCGGTAGGCGTCGTTTTTGGCGGAACCCGTCTCCGAGCCGTCAAACTTGCCCCGCAGATCCCGCTTGACCTTCAGCTTCCACTTCGGGAGATACTGCTCGGCAAATTCGGGGCTCAGGACTACCAGGTCCTCCACGCCAGCAATGGTGGTGGCCACGTTCACCGTGGCGGGCACCGCGGGATCCCATATGACGGCTCCCTTTATCTTCTTGCCGGCCCGCAGGACCAGCTCGGTGAGAGGGTCCTTGCCCCCTTGCGCAGGCGTCAGGTCCACCCATTCGGCGCCGGAGAGCCAGCGCCCGTCTTCGGTCATGATCTGCTGCCACACGTCGGCATTTTTGTCGTTCCGGGCAGTCACCCACAGGACAGGCTTGTCCCGGTTGACGATGCCCTGCACGCAGGCCACCGCCAGAGCCTCGTCGTAGGCCCGCTGAGTCCCGTCGTCATTGAGGGTGTAGCGGTATATCACCTGAGGCGCAGCAGCCCACAGGGGCGCCGCCGCCAGGAGCAGAAGGGCAATGATGATGTGTTTCATGTCGTTTCCTCATTTAGATGGTTCATCTACAGTATAGCACACACAGGGAAAAACCGCCACAGACCGGGGAACTCCTCCGCCGTCATCCCGGCGCCGGGATGACGAGAGCTTTTTCTCTCCAAACGCAAAAAAAAAGCCGTTCGCGGCGGCGCGAACGGCGGGGTCCCCGAAAAATCGCAGATTTTTGGGGGACAAAAGCGGCGCAGGCGTCATTTCAGATCCATACCCTTATTCTTCAGGTCCTGCTTCCGCAGCTCAAAGAAGGTGTAGGGGTCCACTATCTCTATGTCATAGCCGGGGCACAGCTTTTTTACCTCGTCCATCCGTTCTATCACCTGCCAGGGCCAGTTCCACACGATCCTCAGATAGAAAAAGGAGGGCTGTCCGGGCTTGAAGTATTTGATCATGCCGGCTATGGAGGCAGCGTCTCCCGTGTTGGATAGGTCGGTGATGGGCATGCCCTTCCAGATCTGCGCCTGAGGGTTGCGGGCGTCGGTGCCGTGCCATTGGCCGTCCACCATGGCGCCGTAGCCCCGGGGGGAGAATTTGGCGAAGGCGTCCTTCACCATAGGCGAAGGCTCCTCCACGTCCAGCACCATGGGCGAGATGTCCATATCCAGAGCCTTGTAATACTTTTGGTTGTGCCTGACGAAAAGGGGCATGTTCTCCGGCAGGATACGGCTGGGGTTGAAGTAGCCCGCGCAGGTGGCGTCCGCCACGAAATAGTCGTTCTCGGTGGCGGTCTCATAGTAGTAGCTGATGACGTCGGGATAGGTGTCGATGAGGTTGGGATCGATGCCCCAGCTGAGAGGGATCTCCCCTCTGCGCTCGTCGGACCAATAGTCCGGCAGGAACTGATACAGAGGCACGGCGCTGTCATAATCAGCCATGAGGATGCACACGTAGGTCTTGTTTTCCAGCTGCGCCCTGGGACGCTTGTTTATCCGCTGCTTCAGATTTTTGAACTTGAATTTGCTGTGGAAAGACTTGTTGTAGCAGGCCCCGTCCGCCGTGTTCTGATACACGTTGTAAGGAGTGACGAGGAACACGGTCTCCCACTCGGTGGCCACGGGATTGAAGGAATTGAGATTCTTGTAATCGCTGTATTTTTCAAAGCAGAAAAAGCCCGCCAGCTCGGTCATCTGCCTGCCCTTTGTCTGCCGGTCAAGGGCCTCCAGCATCAGCTTGTAGGTGGCGAGATCGGTGCCCAGAGGCTGGTCAGGGTCGTCCCCGGGAGCCTCGGTGCCCCAGGGCGACAGGTCAAAGACGAAGCCCCGGTTGGCGATGGCCCAGTCCCGGGTGAGCACGTAGGTGAGGTCGCCCTTTTCCCTGGTGCCCCAGGCGTCGGTGTTGAGGAACAAAAAGTCTTTGGAGCACTTGCCCTTGTCCAGATACTCTCTGATGACCCAGCGGTACACGTCGTTTTTGGCAGAGCCCGTCTCGGAGCCGTCAAACCGGCCCCGCAGGTCGTGCTTTACCTCCAGCTTCCAGCTGCCCAGATACTTCCGGGCAAAATCGGGGCTCAGGACCACCAGATCCTCGGCACCGGCTATGGTAAAGGCCGCGTTGAAGGTGGCGGGCACTTCGGGGTCCCATATGACGGCGCCCTTTATCCGGTCCCCCGCCCACTTGACCAGCACGTCCAGAGCGTCCACGGTCTCCTCGTCAACGATACGGGGAGGCGTGGGCAGGCCCTTCATCCTCTGTCCGGTCTCCCGGTAGATCTTTTCGTATTTTGCCTCCAGGCGTTTGAGCAGGGCGTTGTATTCCTCCATAGCCTCCCTGTTGGGCAGGCTGCGGATGTCCACCCACTTTTTGCCGAAGAGCCAGCGGCCCTTCTCTGTCATCTTCTCCCGCCACACGTCGGCGTGCCGGTCTCTCTTGCCGTCCACCCACAGCACAGGCTTGTCCCGGTTGACGATGCCCTGCACGCAGGCCACCAGAGCGGCCTCGTCGTAAGAACGGGGGGTCGAGTCGTCGTCCAGAGTGTAGCGGTAAATGATGTCCGGCTCCTCCGCCCAGACCGCGGAGACAAAGGCAAAGAGCAATATGCCCAGTAAGATCAGCTTCATATCGATGTTCCTTGTAAAGAGCGTTCATCTACAGTATAGCACACCCCGGGGAAAACCGCCACAGGCAGCAGGGAGCAAGGGCCCTTGGCGGTTCCGTGACGTGGTCACAACCCCGGGATGACGTTGATGTTGAACGGGACGGACAATACTCTCCCCCGGACCTGCAAAGATGTCGCCTGTCCGGGAACATTTTTGGCTGCTTTATCGTCTGTATAAATGGAGAACCATGTTCCCCGGCAAAGAGTCTCAACAGCTTTTTGCCATGAGTATAAAGGAAGGTGTGGATGTGACCGCGTATTTTTTTACGCTTGTTTATTCACAAAGCCCCGGCAGCTGCCCAGGCCGCTGCCCCGACCCGCTGTTACCCGCAGCGCAGCCCTACGGGCTGCAAGTCCAGAGAGTTAAAGACAGAAAGATATATCATATATCGGAGGCAAGTGCTTCGCCCGCGGCGGAGCGCGGGCCTGCCGACAACTGAGGAGGAGCCATGAAAGATAGTAACGACAGTCAGGTCCGGCCTTCTGCGAGCGCCCTGTCCCCCAGCAAAAGCGGGGACAGTCTGCAGAGCATACGCGCAGCAACAAAAGAGTTTTGCCGGCGCCTCAAAGGCAGCGCCGGGCAAAAGACCGTTTTGACCGGCTTCGGCGAGCTGGATGCGGCCACTTGCGGCCTGCAGCCCGCGAACCTGGTGATAGTGGCGGCCCGTCCCGGTATGGGCAAGACGGCCTTTGCCCTGAACATAGCCCTGCACGCGGCTCTGAGGGAAGAAAAGACTGTGGCCATATTCAGCCTGGAGATGAGCGAGGAAGAGCTGGTCCAAAGGCTCATTGCCTCTGGAGCAGAGACAGATGTAAAATGTCTCGGCGCTGCCAGTCTGACGGAAACAGAGAGGGCAAGGGTCAACGCTTTTGCCGAAGAGCTCTGCAACACCGACAACATCCTGATAGACGACACCGCCGTGCAGTCCGTCGGCAGCATACAGGCCCAATGCCGCAGGGCCGCGGCCCGGTCACAAAAGCCGGACCTCATCGTGATAGACTACCTGCAGCTGATGCAGTCCGAGAACCGGCGGGCGGAAAACAGGAACCAGGAGATCAGCGAGATAGTCCGGGGGCTCAAGCTCCTGGCCAAGGAAATGGACTGTCCGGTGATGGCTCTGTCTCAG
>JAFZNQ010000014.1 GCA_017552965.1 Abditibacteriota bacterium
GATAAGCGCCTCGAGCCTGTCTGTCCGCCTGCACCAAGGCGGAATAAGCTTTTGTTTATACCGGCCGTTACGGTCTCTCGGAATACGGACTTTCAGGCTGCCAAATGTTGTAAACAAGTCACGCAGATAGCTGCCGTTTCTGTAGTTGTCAGTATTAAGGCTTTCTCTTTCGGAGGCGTTGTTCTTGCTGTAACCCATTACGGATTCGAATTCCGCCTCAAGCAGTTTGTTAAGGCTTTTTTCGATAAAAGCCAGGAAAAGTTCTTCCAGCGAACCGGATGTCTTTGCTGGACTGTTTTCTTCCGGTGTGGTATAATTATCCATAGAGGCTCCTCTCTCTGTAGGTTTGGTTTTGGATATTTATATCTTACAGAAATGCGGAGCCTTTTTCAAGTACCCACCCGATTAAAGTTTACACAAGATTCTGGACACTACCGAAAAACCTCATGATAGTTTCTCCTTTAATAGATGATTTTTACTATTTTATCACACCGGCAATAAAAAATCAAGATTTATTTAGGCGGTGTAATAATTGGCTATAAACGGCCCTCAGCTTGACGTTTGATTTGTTGCCGCTTGCGCAGAGATGACGCAGGGTGGTGGAAAAGTGTTCTTCCCGTCTGTTTTTTTGTCAGGGTCCTCCCAGCGGTACTCTCCGTCTTCTCATCAAGAGCGCTTTCCTCCCGCATGCTGCCCGGTTCCTCCCTATTCTAATCCACAAAACCTGTGATTTTGCGGGGACCCCGAAGTTTTGGGCGGGATGACACGCAGGGCGAATCACCCGCCACCGCTGGGATGACGCGGGAGAAAGATACGCGGCGCGGGGGCAAAACACCGCAAAAAGACGGTCCGAAAAAGTTGTCCGGCAGATCAAAATAGGGTATAATGATAGTGACGATACTGCATGAAAGGAATTGATGTATGATAATATCCGAATTGTCTCAGGTAAAGGCTGTATATGCTGCGGCGGCAGAGCGGGGCTGGCTGATACCCTGCTTCTGCTCCGAGAATCTGGTCACCACCGAAGCCATCATGGAGGCGGCGGCGGAGTTTGCCCGCAAACACGGCGTCAGGCAGATGCCGGTGAGCATAGCCATCACCTGCGCCTACGACCACAGGTCCCAGGCCAGCTATTATACTCAGACCCGGTCGGTAGATGCGGGGCTGGAGCTCTTTTACGCCGATATTGCGGCCCTGACGGAAAAGGGCGCCCCTTACGAGGAGCTGCAGGTGCTGGTGCATCTGGACCACATCCAGCACGACCTGGACAAGGCTCTCACAGAGAGCGACCTATCCCGGTATTCGTCCATAATGTATGACGCGTCCACCCTGCCTTTTGACGAGAATATAGAGAAGACCGCCGCCTTTGTCAGGGCCAAGGGAGACGAGATATTCATAGAGGGCGCCTGCGACGAGATAGTGGAGGCCACGGAGTCTGTGACAAACGATATCACCACCGTGGAAAACGCCGTCAGGTATATGCAGGAGACCGGTGTGGACATGATGGTGGCCAATCTGGGCACCGAGCACAGGGCTTCCGGCAAGGATCTCTTTTACCGGGGGGACCGGGCCCGGGAGATCAAGGCGGCCATAGGCTGCAAAACGGTGCTCCACGGAGCTTCGTCCGTGTCCAACGACCAGATCAGCGACCTGTTCTCGGACGGCATCTGCAAGGTGAACGTGTGGACAGCCCTGGAGCGGGATTCGTCTCCCGACGTGTTTGAGGCCCTGGTCACCAACGCCGTGAGGGCTGCGGGTCCGGACAAGGTCAGGGAGCTGATAGACAAGGGCTGGCTCACCGAAAAGTGCCTGGACACCGGCGACAGGATAAACATCAGCTGCTTTACCATGGCTTTTCGCAGCGGCGTGATGGCCCGGAGAATAAAGGAAATGGTCACTGCCTATTATGACATGTGGCTGAAAGTATGATATACAAAGAGGAACGATCATGAAAAAACAAACCTTTGCCCTTTATTTCGGCAACAGAGGCTTTTTCCCCGAAAGCCTTATAGCTTCTGCCAGAGAAGAAGTGGCCCAGGCCGTAAAGAACGCGGGCTATGACTACGTCATCGCTCCCGAGGACCTGACCCGTTACGGGGCTGTGGAGACCCGGGAAGAGGGCCGGGCCTGGGCCGCCTGGCTCAAGGAGCAGGAGTATGACGGCATCATCATGAGCCTGCCCAACTTTTCCGACGAAAACGGCGCGGTGCAGGCAGTGCTGGACAACACCAGGCCTATCTTTATACAGGCGTATCCCGACGAGATAGGCAAGATGGATTTTGAGCACAGGCGCGACTCCTACTGCGGCAAGTTTTCCATCGAGGACGTGTTCCATCAGTACGGCATCCCCTTCACGGTGCTGAAGCCCCACGTGGTGCA
>JAFZNQ010000015.1 GCA_017552965.1 Abditibacteriota bacterium
CTCCACTCTCCCCGAGCAAAATGCGGCCCGGGAGCTGTCCTCCTATATAGAGAAGATATCCGGGGCCCGGCTCCCGGTGGAGGAGGCCCCCTCGGACACTGCCTGCAATATATTCGTGGGGCAGACCGCGGCGGCCATGAGTCCGGCTGGAGACTGCGACTGGGACAGCCTCAGGGGCGACGGCATACTGATACGCTCCGGCAAAGGGTATCTGATCCTGGCCGGCGACAGGCCCCGGGGCACCCTCTACGCCGTATATACCTTCCTGGAGGACTGTCTGGGAGTGCGCTATTGGGCTCCCGACGCCGAAAGGGTGCCGCAGAACAGGAGCATACGGATCCCCGACAAACTTGACTTTTGCTACACTCCCCCTTTCTTCTCCCGGGAGACCTTTTTTACCCGGAATATCAACGACGCCGCCTGGGCCGTCAAACAGAAGTCCAACGGCCACTTCAACGACATACCCGAGGAGTGGGGCGGGCACGTCACCCTGCAGGGCTGGTGCCACACCTTTGGCAGGTATATCAGCCCTTCGGTGTATTTTGACAGCCACCCCGAGTGGTTCAGCCTCATAGACGGTGAGCGACGGTCCGGCAGGACCCAGCTGTGCCTCAGTAACGACGAATGCGTCCGGGAGCTGGGGGACAGGGTGCTGGAGGCTCTGCGCAGGGAAGACAGGCCTTCCATCATATCCGTGTCCCAATTTGACAACGACGCCTATTGCAGGTGCGACGGCTGCGCCGCGCTGGCCGAGAAATACGGAGCCCAGTCCGGGCTCATCCTCCACGCAGTCAACCGGGTGGCGGACCGTGTCAAAGAGGAGTTCCCGGGGGTGCTGGTGGAGACCCTGGCCTACTGGTACACTGTGGACGCTCCCAAAAATATCAGGCCCCGGGACAACGTGATCGTGCGGCTGTGCAACATAGAAAACAACTTCGGCGTCCCCCTCAGAGAGTCCGCAGGCCGGAAGGACGACCCCCTTCACCAGACCAACCTGGCCTTTTGCAAAGCCCTGGAGGACTGGAGCCGGCTGACGGACGAGCTCTTTGTCTGGAACTATATAGTCAACTTTTACAACTACTATGTGATACATCCCAATTTTCACTGCCTGAAGCCGGACCTGCAGCTCTTCAGGGACCGTCACGTCAGGGCTGTGTTTGAGCAGGGGGACACCTTCAATACCTCCTGCGCCTTCAACGCGCTGAAGCAGTATCTGACGGCCAGGCTGCTGTGGGACCCCGACGTTGACGACGACGCCTGCATCAGGGAATTTCTCGAGGGCTATTACGGCCCGGCGGCCCCGTATCTGTATCACGTCATAGACCGCTGCGAACAGGAGGTCCGGCGGCAGAAGGTGTATCTCAGCTGCTCTCTCACCGACCAGAAATGGCTGCCTGCGGAGGCCTATATATACTGCTTCGACAATTTCAACAGGGCTCTGTCCGCCGTCAGCGGCGACAAGACCCTGGAGGAAAGGGTCCTGGGCGAGCTCCTCAGCTTTCAGTGGGGCTGGTATATGCTGGGCGATGAGAAAAGGGAGGCGGTCAAAAAGGCCGGCTGCCTCCTGTGGGACGACGAAGAACGGTACGAAAGCTTCTTTCACGCCTGGGCCCTCGAGCACCAAAACGGCATCCTGCGGGATCCGCCTCCCCACGATTCGAGAGACCTGAAAAAGTCAAAAAACACCCCCGAAGGAGTTTCGGATGAAGACGGATGGTTTGAGGTGGCCGCCGGCGACATGGACCTGTTTGGCCGGGGGGACCTGACCTTTTTGACAGACGATCCGGACGCTTCCGGAGGCAGGGCCGCCGGCCTGAGGTACAATTCTGCCGAGTGGGCCCTGCAGAGAAGGATCGAAAGGGCCGTGAACAGGGCTGTCCGTGAAGGCCGGACAAAGGCCGACGTCTATATAGTCTGCCGCAGGCAGGGCAAGCTCACCGCTCCCCCCGACGCCGAGGCCTGCCGCATCCTGCTGTATGACGAGATCAACGACGCTTATCCCTGCTCCCTGTCGATAACAGCCGGCGAGGTCGGGGACCGCTACAGAGCAATAAAGGCGGGGGAGACAGAGCTGAAAAAGTATTCGTCCCTGCTGCTGGCTCTGGTCCCGAAGCCAGACGAGTCCCTGGGCGAAGCCCTGCTGGTGGACAGGATATACTTCGTGCTGAAATAACACACGGGGTTTCCCTTGCAAGATCTTTGATCCTGCAAGGGAAACCTTTTAATGTCATCCCGTCCCCAAGCCCGCAGGGCCTGGGGACGGGATCCCCTTCAACAGGAACGCCGGCCCGGGCCTGCTTCTTCTCTTGACTTACCGTTTTTTTTGTTATACAATGAAAATGTATTATTAATGCGCTTTCCCCTGCGCGCCGACTATTAAAGGAGATCACATATGAAAATCATCTTTCAGCCTCTCTTTGCCAAGCCCGGACTGCTGCTTTTGGTCTGTGCGGCTTTGCTGCTTGCCTCTGTCCTGCATGCCGACCCGTTGGTCTATTATCCTGTTAACGGTTCCGGCGACGGCGCCATCGGCTTCAACATAAACAGCGGTTTTCCTTATACCTCGTTTGGCGATGATTATTGGGTCGATTCATTATCCGGCAGATACAGCTATGTGCGCCCCTTGAACGGCTCTTTCGCCCGGCCTACCGCTTTTTACGATACCGACTATACGGAATCCCTGGGCAACTATAGCCCGGCGTCATATGGCTTCAGTCTCTTATACAAGCTGAGTGTATTCGGCCATCCCAGGGTATCACCCGATGACGAAACGGCATATCCGAATATAACTCCCGGTATCTCCGCTGATCTTGACTCTGTTCCCGCGGGTAAATACTGCCTTGAATACACAGTCAAGGACGAAAGCACTCTTGACCCCTGTATGTCCGGAGACGTGCGGGATGCCGATTGCGTGGTGCCCGTTGACGTATATATAATGGATCTGGCGGAGAAGACCCGCACCGTGTATCTGAAGCAGGACGATGTATATCGCATCGACCTTTCCACTGTTCCGGCAGTCTTTCCCCATGAAAATTTATGTTATATATCGGTGGGGTGGTCTCTGACACCTCCTATGCCCGGTATGCCCTCAGCAGAATCCGACCTGTATACCAGTGCGGATTGTTCAATTTCATCAAAGATACTGCCCGACACCTTCGGCGGGGTAAGTAAAAAATGGCAGATGGGAAGCGCTCCTCATTATATTTATTATAAAAAGCCGGACAACGGCTCTAAAGACATATTCCTTTGGCTGTATGCGGAGACCAACTCATATCAGCCTATCACTCTGTCAGAGAAGACTCTGTCCTTCGGCACGACCGCGCTATACTGCCATAAGGCAAGCGCTTCTGGTTCGGATTTTGCTTATTATGAGTATGTTAATAATACTCTCATGGATAAGTCTTATCCGCGCGGTTTATGGAAAGACAATGAAACGCTTTCCGCGACCGTATTTGACGGACTTGCCTATGAAGATTATCCTTATCAGAATGATGAGGATACAGAAGACAAAAATACTCCATTCATAGCCAAAAAAGGAGATAAGCTCAATCTGACGTCTCTTGAGCTTACCGATACCGGAACGAACACCTATAACGGCGATACCGATTTTATAACGGGAGCCAATCCGTCATTTCCTTTTGGCTCGAGCCATTTTGATGTAGTAAACAGTACCGGATACAAAAAACTGATCTGCCGCAGCGACATGGAGAGTTCCCAGGCCGTTTCAAATACCGTCGGGATAAAAAAACTGACTCTGCCCTGGAAGGTGCAGACCTACGGCGGTTCCAACATAGCGGCAGGCTCCTGCGATATAAAAGTGTATGTGCCTCTTTTTGACCCTATTGCAAGCGGTTGTCCGGGAGTTGAATGGCATAGATTAAGTAACTGTAACAGCGGCCACACGGGATTATTCGAGGATCTTCTTTCGCTTTCCTGCAGCGCGGCCGAAGGCGCTTCCACTCAGTCAGAGGTTTTTGACCTTTTGTGGAAATATATCCGGACTCTGCAGATGAAAAACCTTAACGGTCAGATCCTGCAGTACTGGGGGCATGATGTTTCTACACCCAATGAACACGATTCCACAGCATCTCTTTTGAGAGAGGCTGACGGGACCTGCGGCGACTGGAGTTCATTGTTTGTGGATCTCTTGAGAAGCCAGGGGATAAGCGCAAACTACGTCGATAACGTTTATGCTTTTCATATTGGAACGATACCAAGCGCTAACATAGTATATGATGCTGATGCACATGAAGCGTATTATAACGGAAATCAGTATTCTCAGAATAGCTATATTTGCCTGCGACAACAAGCGAAAAAATATCAGGGAGGAGGCCATCCCGACAGGGTGATATTTCAGGATCATGCTATAAATATATATGATGGCAACTATTACGACGCTACCTGCGGAAACGGGGGATACGACACTTTTGAAGAATATCTGCAGGAAAACTGTTCTATAACTTTGTACGATTTGTCTGCAAAAGAAGAGTATACATTATTTGCCGGAAGCCAAATGGACCCGGACTATTTTGACAGAGACGTGCCGAATCAAGGAAATTAGAATATGAAAAACTTACTGACTTTTTTGACGATCGCTTTAGTTTTTTGTTGCGTAAGCGCTGCGTATGCAGCTTATACGATGGATCCGGATAAAAGAACTATGAGAAGAGAACTGATATCTCTGCCGGTTATTCCCGATTATCTTCTGACCGCCATTGGTGATCCGGGTGATTTATATATACCGGAAATTAAAGCCCGCAACAGAGATATCAGCAAAGCAAAACTGATCACGGTTTACAAAGGGTTGGTCGGCAAATCGTTATGGGACGAAAACAGAACGTTTTTATTTTACAGTGGAACGTTTCTCAGCGACAACAATGAAGACATAGAAAAAATCTGTAATATGATCCCTCTTGTAAAACGGACTATATTATATGACCGGTTTGAAGTGATGGAATACGATGCAGACAAATATATAAACTGGATCAACAAAGATACCGGGTCTGCCTTTTCGATTGTAAAGGACAACGGAAAGATAATATGGTATTACGAAGGCGAGGTTCCATTGGATGTAGCCATCACCAAAAACGGAAGATATATGATATCAACCGAGTATTCTGATTTTTTTGTAAATCTGATGGATGACAAAATAATATGCGAGATGTATTCGGGCAACAGAGATTATTTTGGAAATATCCCGCGCCCTGCCAACGTCCGCATTCTTACGGACAACGTGATCCGCGTGTCATATAAAAGCGGTCTTGTGGAACACTGGAAGGTGCGGCTCTCGGAAGAAGATTTGGAAAAAAATATGGAAAAATACAAAACTGACGAAAAGCATCTTGCCGACAAATGCCTTTTGTGGAGCAACGGTAAAGGCAAGCCTTATAAATCTCAAGCCATGTGGTGCTATAACGAGAGCGATCAGGAACCGGTTTATGATAATACAAATCTTGCCGATATAACAGCGGATATCTCCGATGTGCAAAGCAGTGTTTCCGCGCCTGCTCCGGATAAACGACCGAATGAAAAGGCTGCCGCCGCGCCAAAAGTTCAGAACGAAAAGCCGGAGGCAAGAGCCGCAACCGGCTGGCTGGCCGGCCTGGTCGCCAGAGTGAAAAGCTGGTTTGCCGGGCTGTTTGCGTAACGAAGCGATAGCAGGAGCGGGGCTTTCGGCCCCGCTTTTTTTATGCTCCGGGCATCCCGGAGGCCATTTAATTTTTTCGAAAAATCACTATATCTTGTGGATGCATGTGTTGCAGTAATACTATATATGCTATATAATAGATATGTAGCCGCCGGCCCGGGGCCGGCCCGGCGAAATGAAGCATTATCCGTTGATCCGCTGGAGCGGTCCGGCAATATAACCGCAGGCGTTTTGCCTGCATGCTTATTCCCCTACAGAGGTTTTGAAAGGAGCAGGATCGATGTTTGAATTTATCGTTAAGAGAGACGGCCGCAAGGAAGCCTTTGACGACTACAAGATATACGACGCCATGCACAGCGCCTATATCGCCTCGGGCAGCAGGGACAAAAAGCTGACCCGCTGGGTGGTCAACAGGGTGGTGGAGACCCTGGAGGAGCGCTGCGGCGACGAGCTGCCCACCGTGGAAATGACTCAGGACGTGGTGGAAGAGTGCCTGATCAAGGCCGGCTACGTCTATACGGCCAAGGCGTATATACTGTACAGAAACAAAAGGACTCTGGAGCGCGAACGCCAGTCCGCTCTGATGAAGACCATCCACGACATCACCTTTCAGGACGCCAAGGACAACGATCTGAAGCGGGAGAACGCCAACATCAACTCCGACTCCTCCATGGGCATGATGCTCAAATTCGGATCGGAGACCAGCAAGTCCTTCTTCCTCAACTCCATTGCCCGGGAGGACGTGTCGCTGGCTCACAGAGACGGATATATACACATACATGACATGGATTTTGCCGCCATAGGCACTACCACCTGCACCCAGATACCCATAGACAAGCTGTTTCACCGGGGGTTTTCCACCGGCAACGGCTATCTGAGGGAGCCCCAGTCCATCAACACCGCCGCCGCTCTTACCGCCATCATCATCCAGTCTAACCAGAATGAGCAGCACGGCGGCCAGTCCATCCCCATGTTTGACTATTATCTGGCTCCTTACGTGGCCAAATCCTACGTCAAGCGCATCTGCGAGGTGGCGTCCATCTCTCTGGATGTGGACACCGGGGATATCAAGCGCCGGCTGACGGAGGTCTATGACAAAAGGCATACCCTGATGGACGGCGAGGCCGAAAAGGAGATCAGGGAGATACTGCAGACCCTTGACGGAGCCCCTGTGGACAAGATCCTGGACAAGGCCAAAGCCCTTGTCAAAAAGGACACCTATCAGGCCATGGAGGGCCTCATTCACAACCTGAACACCCTTTCCTCCAGAGCCGGCGCCCAGGTGCCCTTTTCCTCCATCAATCTGGGCACCGACACCACCGGCGAGGGCCGTCTGGTCATAGAGAACCTGCTGCTGGCCACCGAGGCCGGCATGGGCTATGGGGAGACTCCCATCTTCCCCGTGTCCATCTTCAAGGTCAAGAGCGGCATCAATATGAACGAGGGCGACCCCAACCACGATCTGTTCAAGCTGGCCTGCCGCTGCTCGGCCAAGAGGCTCTTTCCCAATTTTTCCTTCATAGACGCTCCCTTCAACCTGTCCTTTTACAAGGAAGGCGTTCCCGAGACCGAGGTGGGCTATATGGGCTGCCGCACGAGAGTGCTGGCGGACGTGAACGGAGACGCCATCACCCCCGGCAGGGGCAACCTGTCCTTTACTTCCATCAACCTGCCCAGGCTGGCCATAGAGGCAGACAAGGACGTCAACAAGTTTTATGAGAGCCTGGATCACTACATGGGCCTGGTGACGAACCAGCTGCTGGACCGTTTCGTGTTTCAGTGCAAAAAGCGCATGAAGAACTTTCCCTTTATGATAGGCCAGGCCACCTGGAACCACGCCGAGGATCTGGTGGCGGACGATACTCTGGAAACCGTGCTGAAGCACGGCACCCTGTCCATAGGCTTCATCGGACTGGCGGAGGCCCTGTCGGCTCTGACCGGCAGGCACCACGGAGAGAGCGAAGCCTCCCAGAAGCTGGGTCTGGAGATAATCAAGCACATGCGGGACTTCTGCGACGCCAGGACCCGGGAATACAAGCTGAACTTCACTCTGCTGGCCACTCCTGCCGAGGGCCTGTCCGGCAGGTTTATCCGCATGGACAAAAAACGCTTTGGCGAGATAAAGGGCGTCACGGACAGGGATTACTACACCAATTCCTTCCACATACCCGTGTATTTCCAGATCTCTCCCTTCAAAAAGATAGATCTGGAGGCGCCCTATCACGAGCTGACCAATGCCGGCCACATATCCTACGTGGAGGTGGACGGAGATCCCCTGCAGAATCTGGAAGCCTTTGAAGCCATCATCATGCATATGGCCAAAAAGGGCATAGGCTACGGCTCCATCAATCACCCGGTGGACAGGGATCCAGTGTGCGGCTACGTGGGTATCATCAATGACGTGTGTCCCCGCTGCGGCAGAAAAGCCGGCGAGCCCCTGTCGCCGGAAAAATACGCAGAATTAAAGGCCGTCTATCACATGAAATAGGCCCGCCGAAGTCTTCCACATTTTTGAAAAATATGGTATAATACTATTGACACACACTATATAGCAGGGCAAAACCCCTGTATGAGTGAGATCTACTATATCGTGAACGAGGTTTGACATGACAGAAGCATCCGAAAAGAAAAAGCTGGGCGAAGGCGTGGGTTTTGAGAGGATCCGCCGCATAACAGGTTATCTGGTGGGCTCCCTGGAAAAGTTCAACGACGCCAAGAGAAAGGAAGAATCCGAGAGAGTGAAGCACGTCAACGTCCAGAAAGGCGAGCTGTGAGAGTCTCGGGCATCACAGATGATTCCATAGTTGACGGGCCGGGTATCCGCACCGTGATATTCACTCAGGGCTGCAGGCATTATTGCGACGGCTGTCACAATCCCGAGACCTGGGCCTTTGAGGGCGGGACGGAATATTCCCCGGAGGAGCTGCTTGAGTATCTGGAAGAGCGCTGCTACACCCGGCAGGTGACCTTTTCCGGGGGCGACCCGGTGTATCAGGAGGATCTGACAGAGACCCTGCGGCTCCTGAAGGAGCGGGGCTATCACACCATGGTCTATACGGGGTTTACCTGGGAAGAGCTGCCGGAGAGAAGCTTTTTGCAATACACCGACGTATTGGTGGACGGCCCCTATGACAAGACCCGGAAGACTCTGGATATCCCCTTTGTGGGCTCCTCCAACCAAAGGATCATAGACGTGCGGCGTTCTCTGTCGGAGGGCGTCCCCGTTTTACTTGCATAAGGAATACAATGCCCCGGGCAGGCCGAGCAGGCTTTCCCGGGCTTTTTGCATAAAAAGGTGAGAAAGATGAAGCTATTTATCGTGTTGATGATCTTGAGTATGTGCCTGTGCGTCCGGGCGGGAGTCATCACCCGGGACGGCAGGGCAGCGGCCGAGATAGTGTGCGCCGCCGACGCCATCGAGCCGGAGCGGAACGCCGCCCGGGAGCTGCAGAAGTATATAGAAATGATGTCCGGCGTCCGTGTGCCCGTCAGGGAGACTGCCACGCCGGGCGTTTACGGTATATACGTGGGACAGACCGAAGCGGTGAAGGCCCTGGCGGGGGATTTTGACTGGGACAGCCTGAAGGATGACGGCATCCTCATACGCTCCGGCAAACACAGCCTCATACTGGCGGGCGACCGGCCCCGGGGCGCCCTTTACGCCGTCTATACCTTTCTGGAGGACTGGTTGGGAGCGCGTTTCCTGACGCCTTATGCGGGAAAGCTGCAGTATGAGAAGAACATCACCGTAAAGGATGGCATAAACTACGTCCACACGCCTCCCTTCTTTTCCAGGGAGACCTATTTCAACCTGAATCTCAAGCACCCGGAATTTGCGGTGAAGCGCAAGTCCAACGGGCATCACAACGATATCTCTCCCGAATGGGGCGGGCATGTCTCCCTGTGGGGCTTCGTCCACACCATGGGCCGGCTGCTGCCCGGAGAGAAATACTTTGCCGACCATCCGGAATGGTACAGCCTCATAGACGGCCGGCGCTCCGCGGACAACACCCAGCTGTGCCTCAGTAATGACGAGTGCGTGAAGGCGCTGGGAGACGCGGTGCTGGAGGTCCTGCGCACGGAAAAAGAGACCCCGGCCATCATCTCCGTCACCCAGAACGACAACGACGCATACTGCCGGTGCGAAAAGTGCGCCGCCCTGGCGGAGAAATACGGAGGGGCCCAGTCCGGGCTCATACTCCACGCGGTGAACCAGGTGGCTGACAGGGTGCGGGAGGAGTTTCCGGAAGTGAAGGTGGAGACTCTGGCCTACTGGTATTCGGTGGAAGCGCCGGAGAACATCAAGCCCCGGGACAACGTGATAGTCAGGCTGTGCAACATACAGAACAACTTCGGCACCCCTCTGTATGAGAGCGTCAAGAGGCCGGAGGACGAGAAGCAGAAGACCAACGCGGCTTTTGTCGAGAGCCTGAAGGCCTGGAGCCGTCTGACGGACAACCTGTTTATCTGGAACTACATAGTGGATTTCAGCAACTATTACATCATCCACCCGAATTTCCGGTGTCTGAAGCCCGATCTGCAGTGTTTCCGGGAGTATCACGCCAAGGCCATATTCGAGCAGGGAGATTATTTCAACGCCGACGGCTGCTTCAACGCCCTGAAGGGCTATCTGGCCTCAAAGCTGCTGTGGGATCCGGACATAGACGACGATGCGGTGATAAAGGAGTTTCTCTCGGGCTATTACGGCGACGCCGCCGCCCCCTATCTCTACAACGTGATAGACAGGTGCGAAAAGGAAGTCGCCAAGAACGACGTGTATCTGCGCTGCTATATGTCCAACCTGAAATGGCTGCCGGAGGAGGCGTATATATACTGCTTTGAGAACTTCAACCGGGCGTTGTCGGCGGCGAGCAGCGACCCGGTCCTGCGGGACAGAGTCCTGAGCGAGCTGCTCTTTTTCCAGTGGGGCTGGTATCTGCTGGACGAGGAGTCCAGAAACCGTATCAAGGACTCCGGCTGCCTCTTGTGGGACGACGAAGACCGCTACGAGAGCTTTTTCTACAACTGGGCCCACAGCCGCAACAACGCCTACTCCCGTGAAGGCGGCCTGTTTGAGCACAAATAATAAACCGAGTCACAATACCTGCATACGGCCGGTCCCGGGCCCGGCAGCGCCGGGAGGCTTTGTATCAGGGCCCCCTATGTGATAATATAGATATGTAGATCAACTTACAAGGACAAGCGAATGCACGACACGGATATGCAGCTATTGGCCATCAAGGATCAGGTGGGCTCCCTGCTGGGGCAGATAGACGACTGTTCCGACGATCCGGCTTCCAGGGAAAACAAAGAGCAGCTGCTGCAGATAGCCAAGAGGCTCCACGCTGCGGCGGATCAGATAGTCTGGCTGGTGGCCAGAATGAAAAAGTAGAGGAAGATATGAGCGAGATAAACATAGACGCCATTACGGCTATTCTGGACGAGACCCACGCCCTCAGGGAGAAGGCGCTGACCATATCCCGGGAGACCATCCGTTTTTGCGCCAATTCCATACGGGCGTCCCACCGCAGAGAGTTTGACAAGGCTGCGGAGCTCATGGAAGAGGCCGGCAGCAGGGTGCGTCAGGTAAAGGAGCTCCTGCAGGACAAGCCCGAGATATACTACACGGGCTACGTGCTGGACGCCCAGAAGGAATACGGCGAGGCGGTGCTGACCAACGCCATCATCCGGGGTCTGGACCTGCCGGACTTCAGGGAGATAGGCATCGAGCCGGCCGTGTGGCTCAACTCTCTGGCAGAGGCCGCCAGCGAGACCCGGCGATACGCTCTGGACGAGCTGAGGCGGGGCGACATAGACTCGGCTGTGCGCGCTCTGGACGTCATGGACGACGTGTATTATATGCTGATCACCGTGGATTATCCTGACGCCGTCTCCGGCGGTCTCCGGCGGCATACGGACCAGCTGAGAGGCGTGCTGGAAAAGACACGCTCCGAGATCACCCTTATCAAGCATCAGCAGGATCTGAGCGACAAGCTGGACAGAGCCCTGGACCAATGACGGACCTGTTTGACGCGGGCATTGCGGATGCTCCGCTGGCAGCCCGCATGCGTCCGAAAAAGCTGGACGATTTTGTGGGACAGGAGGAGATAGTGGCCCGGGGCACGCTGCTCCGGAGGCTCATAGAGACCGACAACATATCCTCCTTCATCTTCTGGGGCCCTCCGGGCTGCGGAAAGAGCACCCTGGCCGGCATCATCGCCGAAAGCACCTCCTCGGCCTTTGTGCCCTTTTCGGCAGTCACCGGCGGGGTGCCGGACCTGCGGAAGATCATGGACGCCGCCAGGGACGAGCGGAGATACAAGGAGCGGCAGACCATCCTGTTTGTGGATGAGATACACCGCTTCAACAAGGCCCAGCAGGACGCCCTGCTGCCCTTTGTGGAGGACGGCACGGTGATACTCATCGGGGCCACCACGGAGAACCCCTATTTTGAGGTCAATACCCCGCTCTTGTCCCGGTCCCGGGTGGTGCGGTTCGCTCCTCTGTCCGGAGATGACATAGCCAGCATAGTCGGCCGGGCTCTCAGGGAAAGCCCGGAGCTCAAAGGCGTCACCCTTGACCCGGAAGCCCTGGAGCATATCAAGCGTATCTCCGACGGGGACGCCAGGTCGGCTCTCAATATCCTGGAGCTGTGCGCAGACCTGGCCGGCGATGACAGGAGGATCACCCTCGCCATAGCCGAGTCGGCGGCCGGCGAAAAGATACTGGGCTATGACAAGCAGGGAGAGGTGCACTACGATACCATCAGCGCCTTTATCAAATCCATGCGGGGCTCCGATCCCGATGCGGCGCTGCACTATCTGGCGGTGATGCTCACCGCCGGCGAGGATATACGGTTTATTGCCCGGCGCATAGTGATCTGCGCCTCGGAGGACGTGGGCAACGCGGACCCCATGGCCCTGGTGGTGGCGGACAGCGCTGCTCAGGCTGTGATGCAGATAGGTATGCCCGAGGCCAGGATCATCCTCGCTCAGGCAGCCACCTACGTGGCCTGCGCTCCCAAGTCCAACGCGGCCTATCTGGGTATAGACGCCGCTATAGCAGACGTGAAAGAGAGCGAAAACGCTCCGGTGCCCATGCACCTGCGCAATCCCTCCTTCAGAGACGCCAAAAAGCTGGGCTACGGCGAAGGCTACAAGTATCCCCACGACTACCCCGGCGGCTGGGTGGAGCAGGATTATCTGCCCGTGAGGCTGGAGGGGACCAGATATTACGACCCCAAGGACATAGGCTATGAAGCGAGATTCAGAGAAAGGCTGGACTATATACGCAGCCGGAAGGCGAGAAAGAAGAACAAGGATCATGATTAAACTCCTGACGATATTTGTATTGACTTTGTGCGCCGCAGAAGCGCTGTATGCCATCAGCCCTCTGGCAGGGACCAGCCACGCCATATATGCGGTGGGGAACAATGCGCCTTCGGCGCCCTTTTCCTTTGTCCAGCTGTCCGACGTTCACATAGGCTGGATGGCGGCCACCAAAGAGGTGGAGCTGTCGGACCCCAGGGCCACGGACAACAGCTATTTCAAAAAGGCCATCGACATGGTGCACAGGCTGGGCGTGGACTTTGTGTTCTTCAGCGGAGATATGGTGAGCTTTCCCACCCATCAGCCGGTGCTGGACGCCTGGAACGACGCCATACGGGAGCTCAGGGTGCCCTACTGCTTTGCCGAGGGCAATCACGACACGGATCTCGACCCGCAGTCCCTGGCCCGCTACAGAAAGGACTGGGGGATGGACTACTACAGATTTGTGTACAACAACACCCTGTTCATCACCTTCAACTCCAATCCCACCCAGCCCCAGAGAAACGAGCCCGGCTACGAACGCTTTCAGCGCATCTGGCTCTCCAACCAGCTGAAGCAGGGCAAAAAGGGAGGCTATGACCACATATTTGTCCTCACCCATATCCCCATAGTGCGGAATGCTTTGGACGAAAAATATGACCGCTACAACTTCCCGCCGGAGCTCAGAAAGCCCTATATGGACATGATAGAGGACGCCGGAGCGGACTACGTTCTCGCGGGGCATTATCACGTAAAGAGCGAATTCTATCACGGCGGCACCTGCTACGCCGTGTGTCCCAGCATCAGAGATCCCCGGTTCGGGGAAAGAGTGGGCTTCAGGGTGTTCAGGGTGTATCCGGACAGGATCGAAACAGAAATGGTATATATGGACGAGGCTGACAAGATAAAGCCCGTCAAACTTTGACACAGGCGGTGTAAAAATGAAATTTATACTGATCTCTTTGCTGATGACACTTGTGATGGCAGCCGCAGCCGTGGCTGCGGAAGAGACCGATCCCGGCGCCTTTGAGAAAGACTGGTCGTTTGTCTTCATGAACAAAAGCGCCGGGGCCGGCTCGGTGGAAAACGAAGCTCTGTCCCTCAACTACGATTTTTCCAGGGGAGACTACTCCAGCCACGTGAGCATGTCCTGCCCGCTGCCTCTGGACTCTGTGCCGGTGGCCTTTCGCTTTAAGGTGCGGAAGACCGCGCCCCACACCATGGCCTTCCGGCTGTCGGACTCGGAGGACGAGACCTTTCAGAAAAAGATGAATATCCCCGTCTGCTCGGACTGGCAGGAGGTGGAGGTCTCGGTGGATGGGTTTGAGGCCAGCTGGGGCGAGAAGAAAAACGACGTCTTTGACGGCAAGCCTTCGGGAGTAGGCTTTGCCGTGGAGCAAGGGCTGACGGACGAGACCCGTGGCCGGCTGGAGATCAGGGATCTGAGGTGTATATACGGCCGCAAGAACGGCGGCAAGCTGTCCCTGGACTCCGAGCCCTTTGGCAACACTGTCAAGGCCAGATTTTACGCGGACATCATCACAGACAACCAGCCCGTCAGGGAAGGGGGCTCTGTCGCTTACCGGCAGGATATGGATCTGCGGGGGACCGTGGAGTCTATATCGGTGCCCGTCACGAAAAAGGGCTCCGTCACCGTCAGGACCGCCTGCCAGTTTGACTTCTTTGAGATGACCAAAGAGGCCGACGGGCCCGGAGCGGTGGTATTCCCCTGCGGCAAAAAGATGGAGGGCTGGACCGTGAACGCCCTCAGCTTTGCGGGCGAATTATACGCCCCGCTCAGGCTGATGGAGATAGTGTATCATGACACGGAGCCCGATGGCGCTCCCGTGTGCGAGACCGTGATACAGTCCTCGGAGCGTATCACCGCCGCTCCCGAATGGGAAGCAAAGGACGGCAAGGCTGTCTTTACGGTGAAGGCCCGGTGTCTGTCGGACGAGCCTGTGAAGACGGATCTGTTTTTGGACGTGAGGGATTACAACGGCGCGCTTGTCCGCGCCATAAAGAAAAAGGTCGCTCTTTCCGGCATGGGCAGGGAAGATGTGTTTACCTTCGAGGTCCCCTTTGGCAAGGAACCCTTCCTGGAGGCTTCGGTGCGGTTTGGCAGCGTCCCCGCCATAGGGTACGCGGCTCCGGCGCTCACCGATTCGGACCGGTGCTCCACCGTGGCTCTCGATATGCGGGAGTCTGCCTATGGCAGCGTCCGCTCCGCCGAGCTGGACCAGACTCCCTTCGGCATGGGCGTGTATCTCTACCGCCGGCAGGGGGAGTGGATAGGCAAAACAGCGCAGCTGGCCGGGGATATAGGCGTCAAGTGGACCAGAGAAGAGTTCAACTGGGGCGCCATAGAGCAGGAAAAGGGCGTGCTCAACTACGCCCACTACGATCAGCTGGTGGACGAGGCCCTGAAGAACGGCATATCCATCTACGGCCTGCTGGCTTACTGGAACCACAACTACCCTCAGGATACGGACGAGGGCAGGGCCGCCTACTACAACTTTGTCCGGGAGACCGTGCTGCGCTACAAGGACCGCATCAGGCACTGGGAGATCTGGAACGAGCCCAACATAGGCTTTTTCCCGGGGGACAAGGAAAACTATTTCCTGATGCTCAGGGACTGCTACAAGCTGATCAAGGATATAGATCCCTCTCTGCAGGTGCTGGGGTGCTCCACGTCCCTCATAGATACGGAATTCATAGAAAGAGCCATCAATGCCGGCTGCAACTTTGACGTGCTCACAGTCCACCCCTACAGGGCCCGGCTTGATGACGAGGGGTTTATCAGAGAGCTGCAGGACGCCATAGAGCTGACCAAAAAGATCGACGGGGTCCCCAGAGACGTGTGGATCACCGAGATGGGCTGGCCCACCCATGTCTATACCGGCTACACCGAAAGAGAGCAGGCCTGGTTCCTGGTGCGCACCTACGCCGACGCCGCTTCGGTAAAGGGGGTGTCTTCCATCAGTTGGTACGACTTTATCAACGACGGCCGCAACCGCTTTTACAACGAACATTCTTTCGGCCTTTTGTGGCAGGACCTGAGGCCCAAGCCCTCTTATATAGCCTTTGATACCTTCCTGGCCATGGCAAAGGACGCGGAGCCTGCGCGCAAGGAGCTGGGCAAGGACGTTTTTGCCGTGGGCTTTGAAAAAGACGGCTACAAGGCGGCGGTGCTGTGGTCCCGGGAAGACGGCCTCTATTCCTGGGAGGGCGACGCCGTATTCTACGATCAGCTGGGCAGGCGGATCGAGGGCAAGGGACTCGTCTGGCTTGCCGCCCGGAAGCCTGTTTTTGCCGTGGGCGGCCTCGAGGGGCTGACCAAAGAGCCCCTGGTGACGGATGCCTGTTCCCAGCA
>JAFZNQ010000016.1 GCA_017552965.1 Abditibacteriota bacterium
ACTCGAAGACCGGGTCCTCCCCGTCTGCCTTCTCACGCAAGCGTGAGTAAGGAAGAGTCAGACGGGTCCCGCCCGAGATCCCTTCCCCAAAATCGCGTAATGCTGACGCATTACATATGTTGCGATTTTGGCCGGGATGACGAGAGAGCGGAGCTTGAACGCTCCTCCGCCTATGTGGACCCCCCAACGGCTTTCAGCCGTCGGTGCCCCCACAGATCTCCAACGCACAATAATGTGCGCTGGGATGACGGCGGAGAAAGAGACAAGTCCCGATCCTCGTCATCCCGGCAGGGCCCTCGACCAAAGCCCGGGCGTATTGTCCCGTTCAATATTACCGTCATCTCGGCGCCTGCGTCCTCAGCGCAGGCGGTAAGAGATCCCCTGTCACGAAGACGCGAGCCGCGGACACGGACAGACCCAACGGGACAGAAGGAAAACAGCCCCTGCCCCGCGATACGGCCCCCCCAACGGCCAAAGGCCGTCGGTGCCCCCGTAGATCTCTTACCGGTTTCGCTTACGCTCAACCGCCGAGATGACGCGGGGGGCGTTCCGATGCCGGGACACGCCACTCCCCGACTGCTCCTCAGGACTCCTTGACCAGCTTGCCGGTCACATGCTCGATCACCAGCTCCATGCAATGCACCCGCGGCAAGCCCCGCTCCAGCTCTTTGCTCAGATATTCCTCATCGTCGGAAAACTTGCGGCACAGATTCACGCATATTTCTCGTTTGCGCGCCTCGTCCTCCACCATACGCATATGGCCGAAAACCACCACGCTTTTTATGTGGAGAGCCCAGTCGCCCGCCTCGGTTTAGCCTTTGTCATACACGCAGAAGGACGCCTTGGGGCAGGCGGTCAGGGCGTCGATCTTGTGGCCCGTCCCGGCGCCGTGAAAGCACAGCGCCCCGGCCTTTTCATCATACCAGTGGTTCATGGGGATGCCGTAGGGATAGCCTCCGTCGCCCACCATGGACAGCACTCCTCTGGGCTCCTCCTTCAGCAGCCGGAAGCACTCCTCGGCGCTGAGCTGCTGCTTGTATCGTCTCATTTCTCTGAACATGATCATTCTCCACAGGTATAGTTTCCCCGGCGGTCCTGCCCCCTTACTCTATTCCATAATACTTCTTCACCCAGTCTTCGTCGATCACAGGCCCGTCCTCCCGGAGGTCCGGCAGCCGGTCGGCGGAGTCCCGGTACATCAGCTCATAGGCCCGGAAAGGGTACTCGTGAGTCATGAAAAACTGGCCGTCGGCATACACGTCAAAGCGGTCGTTGTCTTCCCGGTGAAAGAGTATCATCCCGGGCTTCACCCAAGGCTGCTCCTCCTGTATCTGCAGGCGGACCAGCAGCTTGAGCTTTTCTATGACCCTGTCGTCCAGCCCCGCGTCGAAGATCAGTATCTTCTCCATCAGCGTTTCGATGGAGGGCACCGCCCGGACAAGGCGCTCCCCTCTCAGGTCCTGTAGCCGGGCGAGCTGATGTTCCGTCCCGGCAGCCGCGCGGTTGCCCGGCAGGAGCTGTATCATCAGGCGCTTTTCCGGATCGACATACAGCATGGGATACTCCGCCAGGGTCTTCCCGCCGCAGTCGGGACAGGTGAAAATGAAAGCAGCGCCGTCCATGATCCTTGTCTTCATCTCCGGATCCCGCTCCGCGTTCACCACCTTCCAGGCGTCAAAGGAATGCTGCCCGCCGCAAGCGTGGCAGGTGATGGTCTTCGTCTCCCTGACGGACAAATCGTCTTCTCTCAATGACATAGTTTTGTATCTCCGTTCTCTATATGTCGGCTCTCCGCCATCCTCCCGGCGCCCCCGCGCCCGTGGTACACCCCGCGTCATCCCGGCTCTCCGCCGTCATCCCAGCGCCCGAAACAAAGTGAGGGCGTTGGAGATCTGTGGGGGCACCGATGCCGCAGGCATTGGGGGGTCCACTCGGCGGAGGAACGCTCAAAGCCCAGCCCCGCGTCATCCCGGCCAAAACGGCAACATATCAAACGCAGAGCGTTTGGCCGTTTTGGGGAAGGGACCTCGGGAGGGGCCCGGCTGCCTCTTCATTGCTCTGTCGGAGACAGAGAAGGCAGACGGGAAGGACCCGGCCCA
>JAFZNQ010000017.1 GCA_017552965.1 Abditibacteriota bacterium
CTCCACTCTCCCCGAGCAAAATGCGGCCCGGGAGCTGTCCTCCTATATAGAGAAGATATCCGGGGCCCGGCTCCCGGTGGAGGAGGCCCCCTCGGACACTGCCTGCAATATATTCGTGGGGCAGACCGCGGCGGCCATGAGCCCGGCGGGAGACTGCGACTGGGACAGCCTCAGGGGCGACGGCATTCTGATACGCTCCGGCAAAGGGTATCTGATCCTGGCCGGCGACAGGCCCCGGGGCACTCTGTATGCCGTATATACCTTCCTGGAGGACTGTCTGGGGGTCCGCTTCTGGGCTCCGGACGCCGAAAGGGTGCCCGGGAACAAGACTATCAGGATCAGCGACAGGCTCGACCGCGCCTACACGCCTCCCTTCTTCTCCCGGGAAGCCTACTTCAACCTGAATATGAACAACAACGCCTACGCCATCAAGCAGAAGTCCAACGGGCACCACAACAGGATCTCCGAGGACCTGGGCGGGCACGTCACCCTGATGGGCTGGGCCCACACCTTCGGCGGCTTTATCAGCGCCCAGGAATATTTCGGGGAGCACCCCGAGTGGTTCAGCCTCAGAGACGGCAAGCGCGTGGGGGGCAACACCCAGCTGTGTCTGTCCAATGACGAGTGTGTCCGGGAGCTGGGGAGCAAGGTGCTGGAGGCTCTGCGCAAGGAGGACCATCCCACCATCATCTCGGTGACCCAGAACGACAACGACGCATACTGCACCTGTGACAAATGCGCAGCCCTGGCAGAAAAATACGGGGCCCAGTCCGGCCTCATCCTCCACGCGGTCAATCAGGTGGCGGACCGTGTCAAGGAGGAGTTCCCCGACGTGCTGGTGGAGACCTTTGCCTATTGGTACACGGTGGACGCTCCCAAAAACATCAAGCCCCGGGACAACGTGATCATCAGGCTCTGCGATATCAGGAACAACTTCGGCACCCCTCTCGCAGAGTGCCTGAGCCGCCGGGACGATCCCAATCAGCAGACCAACCTGGCTTTTTACAAGAGCCTGCAGGAATGGAGCAGTCTGACGGACAATCTGTTCATCTGGAACTACATAGTCAACTTCACCAATTATTACATCATACACCCCAATTTTCACTGCCTGAAGCCGGATCTGCAGGTCTTCCGTGATCACCACGCCAAGGCGATATTTGAGCAGGGCGACTCCTTCAACGCCACCGCCTGCTTCAACGTGCTGAAGCAATATCTGACGGCAAAGCTGCTGTGGGACCCCGACATTGACGACGACGCCTGCATCAGGGAATTCCTTGAGGGCTACTACGGAGAGGCGGCCCCGTATCTCTACAACGTCATAGACCGGTGCGAAAAAGAAGTCGCGCGGCAAAACGTATATCTGGCCTGCTATATGGGCAATCTGAGCTGGATGCCCACGGACGCCTTTGTCTATTGCTTCGACAACTTCAACAAGGGCCTGTCCGCCGTCAGCGGAGACCCTGCGCTGAGGGAAAGGGTCCTGGGCGAGCTCCTCAGCTTTCAGTGGGGCTGGTATCTGCTGGGCGAGGACGAGAGAAACGCTGTCAGGGACTCGGGCTGTCTCCTGATCTCCGACGAAGACCGCTACATGAAGTGTTTTTATGACTGGCAGCAGCGGCATGACAACCGCTATTCCAGAGAGGGCGGCCTGTTTGCCCCCGCCGCCGCCAGCACCTCCAAAGAGCTGAAGCGGTCCGACCACCGGCCCGAGGGCCTGTCGGAGGAGGACGGCTGGTTCGAGGTGGCAGGGGACGACTTTGACCTGCATATCACCGGCTCCTGCTCCTTTTCCGAGGAGGACCCCGCAGCCTCGCAGGGCGTGGCCGCGGGCCTGAGATACAATTCCACCGAATGGGCTGTCCAGAGAAGGATCGAGAAGGCGGTGAACAAGGCGGTAAATGACGGCTGGAAAAAGGCCGAGGTCTATATCGTCTGCCGCAGGCAGGGCGAGCTCACCGCTTCCCCGGACAGCAACGGCTGCAACGTGATATTTTATGACGAGGTCTCCGGCGCCTATCCCGGCACCTTTTCCATAAAGGCCGGCGACATAAAGAGCGACTACACGGTCATCAAGGCGGGAGAGCTGGAGCTGAAGAAATACGGCGGCCTCATGGTGGCCCTGGCCCTGACGCCTGACGCGAACCTGGGCGAGAGCCTGCTGACGGACAGGATCTACTTTGTCCTCAGAAAATAGAGAGCCGGTGTCTGCCGGTCGCGGAGGGGCAGGGCGTACGTCCGGCAGGCGGCTCATGCTGCTCCTGGTTATGGCAGCCGCGGTACTGTCCCCGGCCCTGTGCGCCGCAGCGGCGCAGCTGACCCGGGACGGCAAGGCCCTGTCGGTCATAGTGTGTCCCGCCGGCTCCACTCTCCCCGAGCAAAATGCGGCCCGGGAGCTGTCCTCCTATATAGAGAAGATATCCGGGGCCCGGCTCCCGGTGGAGGAGGC
>JAFZNQ010000018.1 GCA_017552965.1 Abditibacteriota bacterium
CGGCTGTTCGTCCCTGTGCGGACTGAAGGACACGGTCATTGTCAACGGCTCTCACGATCAGGTGACCGCCGCTCTCGGCTCGGGGATCACAGGCGCTGGGGCAGCCTCAGATGGTATGGGCAGCGTGGAATGTATCACCCCGGTGTTTTCGTCGGTCCCCGGGGAAAAAGCCTTTTATGCCAAGGGCTACTCGGTGGTCCCCTACGCTATAGACGGTCTTTACGCCTGCTATATACTGGCTTTTACCTGCGGCACGGCGGTCAAGTGGTTCCGCAACACTTTTGCTCCCGGCAGGACCTACGCCGAACTGTCCGGCAGCGTGGGTGACGAGCCCTCCGGGCTGGTGTGCATCCCACACTTCGGAGGCGCGGCTACTCCCTACATGGACGAGACCGCCAGGGCTATGTTTTACGGCGTGACCCTGGAAACGGACGCCAGCAGGCTCTACAGGTCTATCCTGGAAGGCGCCAACTACGAAATGCTGCTGAATCTGGAAGTGATGCGGGAATTCGGCGCCGAGCCGGAGGAGCTGACGGTCACAGGCGGCGGCTCCAAAAGCCCCGAGTGGCTGCAGATCAAGGCGGATATCCTGAACAAAAAGATCATATCCATCGACGTGGAAGAGGCGGGGACCGTGGGCACCCTCATGCTGGCCGGGACCGCCATAGGCGCCTTTGACAGCCTGCAGTCTGCCCGGGAGATCCTCATCAAGCCCAAGGCGGAATATCTGCCACGGCCGGATATGCACGAGAGGTATATGGAAACCTACGCGATATACAAGACCCTTTCCCTGGCTAAGCAGGGGATATGATAGCGGAGAAACGTCTTATGAAAAGGGACAGAGTATTGATCATGGTTTTGCTGGCAACGGTTTTGTTTGGCGGTTTTGTGATGTATGAAGAGCGGAACGGATACGCTTCGGACTATATCTTCTTCAAGTTTATGGATGACCCCGGAAACGTTTACTACGTTCACGGCAGGACTGCCGCGCAACTGATCGAAACGGAACAGATGTACAAAAACGCGGGGATCAGCCTCCCCGCCGGCAAAAGGCCCTCAAGAGCTTTTGCAAAATAAGCTATTTGCTTGGTCCGAAAGGCTCGTCGGGTTTTCCGGCATTAAGCATATTGCCCTCCGCCGTAACGGCGGGGGCAATTCTTTTTGGCGTGAATTCGGCGGGGGCTTATCCGTTTTTATCCGCAAAATCCGGGTGGTCGCCTCTGCCGCCGGCTATACGATAGCCTATGCTCTCGACCCTGCGTTTCAGGCAGGCATTGCATTCGGCCGCTTCCTCGCCTGTGCATATCTTGCCGTCATATATCATATATTTTTTCCGCACCTTCACGGGCGACAGATTGGGCATGAGGACGTTGGCGCCTGCCAGGATGCCTTTTTCTCTCCCCCGGGGGTCTGCGGTCCCCAGCGCCGTAGTGGCAGGCAAAAGCGCCTTGGGAAACAGCAGCCTCAATACGGACAGCAGCCTGAGAGTCCGGGACACGCTGCCGTCGGGTTCGCCGGCAAAGGGGGTGTCCTTGTGGGCGATAAAGGGGCCTATGCCTATCATATGGGGCCTGAGCTCCCGCATGAACTCTATGTCGTCATAAATGGCGTCTATGGTCTGAAAGGGGCTTCCCACCATAAAGCCGCAGCCTGTCTGAAAGCCGATATCCTTCAGGTCAAACAGGCACCTTTTTCTGTTGGCCAGGGACATGACTGCCGGATGCAGTCTGCCGTAATGCTCTTCGTTGGCTGTCTCGTGCCGCAGCAGATACCTGTCGGCGCCGGCGTCAAAATACCTTCGGTAGCTGTCCCGGGGCTTTTCGCCTATGGAAAGAGTCACGGCGCAGGAAGGGTGGGCCTGTTTGATCTTCTCCACTATGCCGCATATCCTGTCGTCGGTGAAGTAGGGGTCTTCTCCTCCCTGCAGGACAAAGGTCCCAAAGCCCAGCTCTGCGCCCATATCGCAGCAGGCGAGGATCTCTTCTTCGGTGAGCCTGTATCGCTCTGCCTTTGAGTTGCTCCGTCTGATGCCGCAGTAAAAGCAGTCGTTTTTGCAATAGTTGGTAAATTCCACAAGGCCCCGCAGGTAGATCTCTTTTCCAAAGGTCTGCTCTGCGGTCGCTCTCGCGGTCCGGAACAGATATTCTGCGTGTTCTGCGTCTTCGCTTTCCAACAGGAGCCGCAGCCCTTCCCGCGAGATGCTGTGTGTGTCCCGCAGAGTATCCGTCACAGCGTTAAACGTGTTGTCCAAAATAATATCCTTATCTTTCCTTCAGGCTGTCATAGACCTGCTTGAGGGGTACGTCATTTTCGTTGGCTATGCGCAGGCAGTCGTCGGCCTCGGGCTTCACGTTGGCCGTTTGGCCCCGAAACACGGTCTTCTTAGCCCTTACGCTGCCCCAGGGCGTGCACAGGCTGACGGTCTCCCTGTCCAGAGTGATGCGTTCTTTTTCGGCATAGCGCAGGCCTATGGTGGTGGAGTTGGCAAATATGATGGCGGCCGTTTCGTCCTTTTTGTCCACGGGACACAGCACCGTGACCGCCAGGCCCGGGCGTCCCTTTTTCATGATGACCGGAGCCGAATGCACCTCCAGAGCGCCGGCTGCCAGCAGTTTTTGCGACAGGTGGGGATAGAGCTCCGGGTTCATATCGTCGGTCTCAAAGCATATTTCCAGCACTCTGTCCGAGCCTTCTTCTGCTGCATACAGGACGGCCCGCAGATAATTGGGCTCTCCCATGTCCTTTTTGCCGCTGCCGCAGCCGGCAGACAGCAAGCGGCCCTTTGTCACCGGCTGCTGCGCGCCTTCCCCGAGAATGGCCGCCCCAGTGGGCGTGATGAGCTCAAAGCGGCGGGGCTCGCCGCCGTACAGCAGGCCCCGGGTCAGCTGGCAGACAGCGGGGGCGGGAAGGGGGATCACGCCGTGGGCGCACCGGACGGTGCCCGTAAAGGCCGGCAGGATGCCAAACCTGATTTCGTCTGCATGCAGCAACTCCCGGCACACCGCAAAGCCGCAGATGTCTATGATGCTGTCTATGGCGCCCACCTCGTGAAAGTGCACCTCTTCCGGCGCTTTGCCGTGGACCTTGCCTTCTGCGGCAGCCAGCCTGCCAAATACCGAAATGGCTGTGGCCTTGGCCCTGTCGGAGAGCGCCGACGCTGCTATTATCCCTTTGATGTCGCCAAAGCTTCTGTGCTCGTGCTCGTGGACCGTCTCTATATCGACGTCAGAGCAGTCTATTCCGTAGGTGTTCCTTCGCCCGAAGCGGATGGTGTATTTGTCGGAGAGCCCCAGGCTGTCCAGGGCCGCCGTCAGCAAAGCTATGTCGGCTCCCAGGTCCACCATGGCTCCCAGGACCATATCTCCGCTGATCCCCATGGGCATGTCAAAATATAGTATGTTCATCTGTATCTCCGGATGATAGATCAAATCAAAATTATTATACCATACGTCCCGCCGTCATTCAAGAATAAGCTGTCCGGATGTGGTATAATGTGAGGTGGAAGACCGTGAGGCTGTATATGAGAAACCAAAAGCTGGAGACTATTACCCTTTCCCGCCGCCCCTTCAGGGAAAAGGACATACTGGTGACGGCGCTGGCCAAGCACTCCGGGCGCCTGACCCTGCTGGCCCGGGGAGCGCAAAAGCCCGGAGGGGCTCTGGCGGGCGTGTCGGAGCCCTTTGTATATGCCCGGGTGATGATCGCCAGGCCCAAAGACATATCCGTGCTGGTATCTGCGGACATCCGTGAAAGCTTTACCGGTCTGAAGGCTGATCTGCCGGCCATAGGCGCCGCCTATCACATTGCCGCCCTTGCCGACAGGGCTTCCCTCCAGTGGGAGGATTCGGAGCGGCTGTTTCTCAACCTGCTGTCCTGCCTGTACTTACTGGAAAGCGGCGGCGACCCGGATATAGTCCGGCGCTTTTTTGAGCTGCGTCTGTGCAGCTGGGCCGGATACAGCCTGAACCTGACGCACTGTCCCTGCGGCAGGCCCCTGGGGCAGGCCGTGTATTCGTTGGATGCGGGCTATTTTGTGTGTGAGGAATGCGCAAAGGGAGACGCTCTCACGGCGTTTCCGCAGGCTCTCTTCTCCTATCTTCTGGCTCTGGAAGAGTGTCAGGAGAGCGGGGTGAGGCGCCTGTCTTTTCCGTCGAAGGCGCTGGCGGACCTGAAAAGGCTGATGGAGACCCATTTGCTCATCCATATGCAGATAAAGGCGGAAGATCCGGGGCTGGCCGAGGTGTTTGCAAAACAAGACCGCTGACCTGCGGTCTCTGCCGAAACGGGTGTAAAATGTCATTGGAACGAACGAGGTGACTGATGAAATATGTATTGATCGCGCTGTTTGCGCTGTGCCTGCAGTGGGCGCTGTATGCGCAGGACGCCGACTACGACACTCTCCTGAAGGAATACAGGGACAAGTATCCCGGCATGGCTTTTGCCGACAGCGACATGGTATTGTATTCTCCCGCGAACTGGCAGGTGTTCCAGCGCCGGAGCAAATATGAGGGCGAGATATTCTTTTCGGGCAAGGTCAGCGCGCCCTGTGACAAGGTCTCCTGGCGCATCACAGGCAAGGGCCTGGACGGCAAGGGGTTTTCGGGGAGCTTCAAGCCCCTGAAGGTGAACTCGGTGACCGGCGCCTTTGACGAGTATGTCAGGGTCCGGGCCGGAGGCTGGTACAGGATAGAGATCAGGGCCGAAAAGGGCAGGGAGACCGTGGCCGAAAAGGTGATCGAACACGTGGGCGTAGGCGAGGTGTTCGTGGGCGCCGGCCAGTCCAACTCCACCAACTGCGGCGAAGAGCGCATCGCTCAGACCCTGGGTATGGGAGCCTCCACCGACGGAATAAACTGGCAGCCCTGCGACGACCCCATGATAGGTCAGCACGACAATACTCCCGGAGGCAGCTACTATCCGGCTCTCGTTGACCTGCTCTACACCGAGTTCCGGGTGCCCATAGCCATAGCTTCCACCGGACACGGAGGGACCTCCATCGAGTCCTGGGGCGTGGGCGGCGAGCTCTACGAGCACTTTATGACCCGGGTGAAGCAGCTGGGCAAAAACGGCTTCCGGGCCGTGCTGTGGCATCAGGGAGAGGCCAACGTGGACACTCCCACCGAAGAATCGGTGCTGAATATGACTGCCATCATCAAGTCCTCCAACTACGACGCGGGCTGGCGGTTCCCCTGGTTCGTGGCGAAGGCCAGCTATCACAATCCGGAGCACGTTTCCTGGCCCCTGATCCGGGCAGCCCATCAGAAGCTGTGGGACGAGGGCGTGGCCCTGGAAGGGCCGGACACAGACACTCTGGGCGCGGAATACAGGGATCACGGAGGTGAGGGAGTCCACTTCAGCCCCAAGGGGCTCCGGGCCCATGCGGAGCTGTGGGCGGAAAAGCTGATACCCTACGTCCATGCATGCATAGACAAAAAATAAAGCATATATCGAAGAGGTGTGTATGAAATATCTTTCTGCTTTGCTCACGGCCGTGATGGCGGCTCTGTTGATATCCTGCGCTTTTGCCCAGGATGCCGACTACGACACTCTCCTGAAGGAATACAGGGACAAGTATCCCGGCATGGCCTTTTCCGACGAGGCCATAGCCATCTACTCTCCCAGGGACTGGCAGGTGTTCCAGCGCCCGAGCAAATACGAGGGCGAGATATTCTTTTCCGGCAAGATCAACGTGCCTTATGACAAGGTCTCCTACCGCATCACCGGCAAGGGCCTGAACGGGAAGCAGTATCCCAAGAGCTTCAAGCCCCTCAGGGTCAACAGTGTCACCGGAGCCTTTGACGAGTATGTCAAGGCCTGGGCCGGCGGCTGGTACACCATAGAGATCAGGGCCGAAAAGGGCAAGGAGACCGTAGCCGAAAAGGTGATCGAGCACGTAGGTATCGGCGAGGTGTTCGTGGGCGCCGGCCAGTCCAACTCCACCAACTGGGGACAGGAGCGCATCACCCAGACCCTGGGTATGGGCTCCTCTACCGACGGCGTGAACTGGCAGCCCTGCGACGACCCCATGATAGGCCAGCACGACAATACCAAGGGGGGCAGCTATTATCCCGAGTTCGCGGACCTGATGTACAGGGAATTCCGGGTGCCCATAGGCATAGCCTCCACGGGTCACGGCGGCAGCACCATCGAGCAGTGGGCAGTGGGCGCCACCCTCTACAACTGGTTTATGACCCGGGTGAAGCAACTGGGCAAAAACGGCTTCCGGGCCGTCTTGTGGCACCAGGGCGAAAGCAACTACCTGACTCCCACCGAAGAATCTGCGCTGAATATGACCGCCATCATCAAGTCCTCCAACTACGACGCGGGCTGGCGGTTCCCCTGGTTTGTGGCGAAGGTCAGCTACAGGACTCCCGAGGAGCCCTCCTTCCCCCTGATCCGGGCAGCCCATCAGCAGCTGTGGGATGAGGGCGTGGCCCTGGAGGGCCCCGACACCGACGTGCTGGGGCCGGACTACCGGGACTATGACGGCCGAGGCATCCACATGAGCCCCAAGGGGCTCCGGGCTCATGCGGCCCTGTGGGCGGAAAAGGTGATACCCTACGTCCACGCCTGCATAGACAAATAAGGCATAGGGAGGCTGCTGTGAAATACCTGCTGATACTGGTGTTGCTGATCTGTCCGCTGCTTCTCGCGGCGCAGACCTTTACTCAGGCAGACAACGGTGACCTGAGAGTGGAAGGCTCGAATTATACCGCCGATTTCAGCGCATCGCGCGGCTGTCTCTCCGGACTTACCGTCCGGCGGACCCAGTTTGTGGAGCCGGAACGATATTACGGCTGGATACAGGAATACCGGCCCTGCTTCTTTACCGCTTCGCCCGGTCTGCTGGACGAAGGCGCTGCCTCGTCGGCGGTCCGGGAGGACAACAAGGTCGTATGCACCTGTCCCTCTCTGGGGACAGCCGTATTTGACATGCGGGACGATCACTTTTTCGTCCGGGTCAGGAGCCTGGCCGCTGAGCCGGTCAGCTATATCATGGCTTTTTCGGGCAAGGTGCGATGCATCTCCGCCGACGGGAAGCCCATGGACAAAAACGTGGGCGGCTTCACGGCGGAGACCTGCAAGTGGGTCCTGGAGCATGCGGTAGTGGGCGTAGAGGGCGCCTCTCTGTGGGAGCCCTATTCCTACAGCGCCCGTATAGCCCGCCTGGTCCTGGAGCCGGGAGAGGAAAAGAGCCTGCGCTTCTTCTTCGTTCCTGCCGAAGTCACAGAGACGGAGGCCGCTTACAGGATGAGGCTCCCGGCTATGACCTCCGACGAGTTTGACGTGGCCAGCCCCTGTGACTGGCAGGTGTTTCAGCGCCGGGACCGGCTGACAGGCAGTATCCTTTTCAGCGGCAAGGTCCCTGCCGGCTGCGACAGCATCCGGTACAGGATCACCGGCAAAGACCTGACGGGAAAAAAGGTGGATACGGGCCGGAAGACCCTGCAGGTGAAGGACGGCATCTTCAACGGGGCGGCGGAATGCCGCGCCGGCGGCTGGTACCGGGTGGATATAGAAGCCCTGGCAAAGGGCAGGCCCCTGGCCGAAAAGTCACTGGAGCATGTGGGCGTAGGCGAGGTGTTCGTGGGAGCCGGCCAGTCCAACTCCACCAACTGGGGGCAGTATTTTGCAGAGCAGGAGAGCGGTATGGTCTCCGCCACCGACGGGATCGCCTGGCAAAAGGCGGAGGGGCCTATGCCCGGAGTCCACGAAGGCAGCTCCGGAGGCAGCTACTATCCCACTCTGGGAGACCTGATCTACAGAGAGTTCCGTGTGCCCGTGGGCATCGCCTCCGCCGGGCACGGCGGCTCCGCCATCGTGCACTGGCGGCCGGAATGGATGCTGTACAAGCATTTCATAGGCAGGGTGCGCGACCTGGGCAGGGACGGCTTCCGGGCCGTGCTGTGGCATCAGGGCGAGGCCGATTATGGCAGAGAGTTTGACGGAGCCCTGTCGGATATGATCCGCATTATCGAGACCTCCCGCAGCGACGCGGGCTGGTACGTGCCCTGGTTCGTGGCCCGGGTCTCCTACAACAACGAGGAGGCGGCTGCCGGTCCCATACGCAACGTCCACAAGGCCCTGTGGGATCTGGGCGTGGCCCTGGAAGGGCCCGATACGGACACCCTGACGGGCAAGATGAGGGATTATGACGGCAAGGGGGTCCACCTGAGCCCGGAGGGCCTGCGGGAACACGCGCGGCTGTGGGCCGACAAGCTGATACCCTATATACACTCCTGTATCGACTGATTTTTTGTCATCCTGTTGACACAGGTCCGGATATAGGCTACAATGAATATGACGCAGGTCATTTGTAACTTGAAAATCTATAAAAACGAGGCTGTAATATGAGCAAGAAAACCAAAGTTGCCATTATTGGTGTCGGAGGTATCTCCGAGGTGCATATCGCGGGCTACAAGGCCAACCCCGACGTGGAGCTGTACGCCTTTTGCGATATCAACGAAAAAAGACTGAAGGAAAAGGGAGCGAAGCACGGCATCACCCGCCTTTTCACCGACGAAGCCGAGATGCTGAAGGCCCTGCCCGAGATAGAAGCCGTCAGCGTATGTACCTGGAACGCTGCCCACGCGCCCTGCGCCATCATGGCGCTGAACGCAGGCAAGCACGTATTGTGCGAAAAGCCCATGGCCCTCAACTCCAAGCAGGCCCTGGAGATGAAGGCCGCTGCCGAAAAGAACGGCAAGGTGCTGATGATAGGCTTTATGCGCCGCTTCGGCACCAACATGAGAGTACTCAAGGACTTTGTGGATGCGGGTGATTTTGGCGACATCTATTATGCCAAGGCCAGATATATCCGCCGCAACGGCGCCCCCGGCGGCTGGTTCGGCGACAAGTCCCGCTCCGGCGGCGGTCCTCTCATCGACCTGGGAGTCCATATCATCGATATGGTCCGCTACATTATGGGCAAGCCCCAGCCTGTCAGCGTTTACGGCGCTACCTATGACAAGCTGAAGAACCGCCCGGACATCAAAAAGCTCCACGCCGGCTACACCGCTTCCGACGCAGGAACGGACAAGCCCAAGTTTGACGTGGAGGATATGGCGACTGCCCTTATCCGCTTTGACAACGGCGCAGTGCTGCACATAGAGGTCTCCTTCAGCCTGAACATACCTCAGGATGAC
Organism: Abditibacteriota bacterium; assembly: GCA_017552965.1. Lineage (NCBI taxonomy): Bacteria > Pseudomonadati > Abditibacteriota > Abditibacteriota bacterium. The sequence continues at coordinate 9,147 of JAFZNQ010000018.1, forward strand.
GAGGAGAACGTGGAGATCTACGGCGACAAGGCCGGCGCTGTCCTGTTCCCCAACCTGACCATCTACACCCAGCAGAACAACTATCTGACCAACGTCACCCTGGCTCAGGGCGTTCCTCACGAGTTCCACAGCATGTTTGAGATCGAGACTGCCCACTTTATCAAGTGCGTCCGGGACGGCATAGAGTGCATCAACCCCGCCGAAGACGGCGTCGCTCTGATGAAGATACTGGATGCCGTTTACGAGTCCGCCCGCACGGGCCACGAAGTGATCATCAAATAAATGACAAAAAAATACGGGGCTTTTGCCCCGTTTTTTTTGTCTCCGTCAGGCGTATTCGCCTCTGTAGGCCAGTCCGGCGGCGCCCAGCACGCCGGCCATATTGTCCAGAGGGGACTGTATCACCCTGCATTTTTCCGCCAGGGAAGGGATTGCCGTTCGGAAAGCCGTGGCCTTCAGAGCCTCAAACAGGGTCTCCGATTGTCCTACGCCGCCGCCTATCACTATCAGATCGGGATTGAATATATTGATGGCGTTGGCTACTCCCAGACCCATGTAATGGCCTGTTTCCCTCAGCACCTCCAGGCACAGCTCGTCGCCTCTTTCGGCGTAGATATCTATGTCCTTGGGCGTGATCCGGTCCTGCTGCAGCTCGGTGATGCCGGAGGAGGCGCCGCCCTGCAGCTTGTCCAGACAGCGGGCTATGATGGCGTCTCTTCCGCAGTAGGCCTCCAGGCAGCCTCTGGCGCCGCACACGCACCGGGGGCCGTCTTCGCTGATGACTATATGCCCCATCTCGGGAGAGGCAAAAACGCCCCTCAGAGGCTTGCCGTCTATGATCACGCCGCTGCCTATGCCCGTGCCCATGGTGAACATCACCATGGCCCGGGATTCTTTGCCGGCGCCGTAAAAGTATTCGCCGAAGGCCGCCGCGTTCACGTCGTTGCCTATGTAGTATTTGTAGCCGGAATGCTGCGCCAGGGCTTGGTACAGGTTCTTGCCGTCCCATTCCTTGAAGTTGGGCACAAAAAACATATCGCCGGAGGGGGCGTCAAATACTCCCGGGGTCCCCATGCCGCAGGCTATCACGTCTCTTTTTCTCAGCCCCGCGTCCTTGACCGCCTTGTCGGCAGCCTCGGATATCTGGCGGCATGTGGCGTCCATGCCTTCCTTGGCAAGAGAAGGGTATTCTATGCGGCTCAGGATGTTGCCGTCGTGGCTCACCGCCGAAGCGGTCACCGTGGTGCCTCCCAGGTCTATGCCTACGGCATAACCTCCGTCTGTGTTGCGAATGGGCAGGATGTTGTTCATAGCGTGCTCCCTGATGTATGTGTGTATCTGCGCTGCCGGGTCATGACCCCGGGCGCTCGTCGCCGGCGTCTTGACTCATATTGCTTGCCATTATTTCCCGGACCTTGTCTCCGGCGTGGATGAAGGCCTCCGCCACCCTGGGGTCAAAGTGGGTGCCTATCCCTTCCTTTATGATGGACATGGCTTTTTCGTAGGAAAAGCCCTTCTTGTAGCTGCGTTCCGACACCAGAGCGTCAAATACGTCCGCCACCGCCATTATACGGGCTGCAAGAGGGATATCCTCTCCCTTGAGCCCTTCGGGGTAGCCGGACCCGTTCCATTTTTCGTGATGGTAGAGGGCCAGCCTCATGGCGGGCAGGAGAAACTCGGCGTCTTTGCTGCCCACCTCCTGCATGGCTTTGTTCAGAAAGTCTCTGCCGTATTCGGTGTGCTTCTTCATGATGGCAAATTCTTCGTCCGTGAGCTTGCCCGGCTTGTTGAGGATGGTGTCGGACACGGATATCTTGCCTACGTCGTGGAGGGCGGCGGACAGATTCACGTTGGCCTTGAAGGTGTCGTCTATCTGGTCGGTGTATATGCCTTCCTTCACCAACTGATCCATTATCAGATTGGTATAAGCGCAGGTGTTCTTGATGTGGGTCCCGGTGTTTTCGTCCCGGCTTTCCACCGCTTCGGCAAGGGTCCTGATCAGGGAGCCCTGCAGTCTGCGGATCTGTTCGTTCTTGGCGTCGTTCTCGGCGATCTGACCGATGATATCCTCTATATTCTTGCGCACAGCCTTGTACAGATTGCCCATTTCGTCCTTGCTGTCTATGGCAAACCCGTTGAGCTTCCGCAGGGTGCGGGCGGGGGCCTCGTTTCCGGCGTGTTCGCCGGTGGCCCGGGCGATCTTGTTGATGGGGGATATGACGTACATATTGGCCAGACTGATGGCCAGGGTCAGGATCAGGATGATGGCGCCGCAGAAGAGGCAGAAGACCTTTGCCAGAAACTGTTTTGAGGACATGGATATGAAGTCCATGTCTATATCCACCCCGGCGTAGCCCTGACATACCCCTTTGGAATCCATGAGAGGCTCGTAGAGAGTCAGCAGCCAGCCGTAGCGTTCGTCGCTGATGATGGGGTCGATCTTGTTGCCCTTCAGCAGGTCGGGCACGCGCTCCCTGAAGACCTCGTCAAAGGGGATCACCGCGCCGGGCTCTTCTCCCGGAGTGTCGGGGGTGTCCGGATCGAAGACCACGTGGCAGCCGTCGGGGAGTATCTTGTACACGTACACGTATTTGATGTATTTGGTGCTCCTCATCAGGTGAGCCAGATTGTCGTAGGTCTCCGTATAGCCCTCCGCCTGCCTGCCCTTCTTCAGATATTCGTTGATCCTGTCTGCGTCAACGTAGTTTTTGGTCACCTGCAGGACTCCGTTGGCCAGGGGTATCTGCTGCTCCACCGAGCTTTTTCTGTACTGGTCGTAGCTGAAGAAGGTGATGGAAAAGGCGATGAGAAGGCAGGCAAGGGTCACAAAACAGATGACCTTGTCCCCCAGGGACACCCGCCCGGTCCGCAGCCTGCGCAGGAAGGGCTCTTCGCCCCGGCGGTGAAAGTCCAGAAATCTGAATTTGTTTTTCAGGGAGCCCGGAAGGAGCTGCAGGATGACGACGGTGACCGCCACCGAGATAGCTTTGTCAAAGAGATCCAGTATGATGTCCGCCGAGAGCTGGGACAGGAAGGGGGACAGATGCCGGGCGGCGCAGATCGTCATGGCAAGATCAGAGGATATGCCGTCGCCGAATTCAAAGCCGTTCAGGTACCAGGTCAGGACGGAGCCGGCTCCTCCGCCTATAAGAGCCAGGGCCGCAACGATCACCGGAAGGGTGACCAGGCGGTCAAAATACTTTCTCCGGGCAAAGCCGGCGGCCGCCGCGCCTATCAGCAGACTGATAAAGCTGTAGTAGGTGGTGGCAGGGTCGGCGATACCGTTGATCAGATTGGTGACAAAGCCTACCGTCATCGCGGGGATAAAGCCTCCCAGCACTGCCGCCAGCAGATTGCCTATTACGTCCAGATATACGGGCAGATCAAAGCGGAGGGCTGTTTTGGCTGCTATGATGTTTATGAGAAGGCACGCTGCGCACAGCAAAAGAAAACAGCGGCATTGCGATCTTCTATTTGTCGAAACGGATGTTTGGTTCATAACGTGATCTCTTTGTCAGACGCCGGCGCAGGCTGCGAAGGCGCGTATTCACTATTATTTTATCAACAAAAAAGCCGCAGTTCAATACCGGCTCTTCTTTGCGCAGCGCAAAAAATCTCCGGGCAGGGCAGTTTTTTCCTGCAGTATGCTATAATAGAACTGAACGAACTATTTTTCGGCAGGATCTATTATGCAGAAAATAACAGGAAGAGAGCTGCCTTCGGAGCTTTTGGATGCGCTGAAGGACGCGGGGAAGGTGTTTTGCTTTACCGGGGCAGGCATCAGCAAGGAGTCCGGGCTGCCTACCTACAGGGACCTGGACGATGGTATGTGGCGCAACTACGACCCCATGACCTTTGCCACCTACGAAGGCTTCATAGACAATACTCCCCTGGTATGGAACAACTTCATCTCCAGATACCGCCAGATAGCGGCGGCGCAGCCCAACGAAGGGCACAAGGCTCTGGGGCGGATGGACAGGTATTACAGAGATTTTTACGTGTGCACCCAGAACGTGGACGACCTGCATGAGCGGGGCGGCCTCGGCAGGCTCGGGCACATACACGGCTCTGCCGCCAACGTCAGATGCATCAAGTGCGGCAGACGCAGCCCCGTCACCGAGGAGCTGCTGGCCCGGGAGGTCACAGAGGACACCATACCCAGATGCTCCGTGTGCGGCAATATACTGAGGCCGGATATAGTCTGGTTCGGAGAGACCGTGCCCATAGACGTCCTGCAAAAGTCCGCAGACTATGCCTATTCCTGTGACGTCTTCATCATTATCGGGACCAGTATGGAGGTCAGCGGAGGCTACGGACTGCTGAGCTACGCCCGGCAGGGAGGCGCCCTCACGGTGGACGTGAATCCTCACGGCAGCGCCGTCAGCGGACAATGCGACTATTGGCTGCAGGGCCCCGCGGGGCTGTTTTTGCCCGCCATAGCCGACGAACTGGAGGCCGGCAGGGCCTGAGAGCCTGCCATGACGAACGGGGCGTCTGCGACGCCCGCAAAAAAAGGAACCTATATGAAGAACAAAGACATCTTAGAGCAGCTTACCATCGACGAAAAGATCGCCATGCTGACCGGCGCGAGCGGTATGTCCACCGTGGGAGTGGAGAGACTGGGCATCGCCCCGGTGGTCATGTGCGACGGTCCCAGCGGACCTCACAGAAACGAGGATCTGCAGATATGCTATCCCTCATCGGCTCTCACGGCCAATTCCTTTGATCCGGAGCTGATGGAGGAGACGGCCGCCGCCATGGGCGTGGACTGTATAGAGCAGGGCTCGGACATGCTCCTCGCTCCCGGCGTGACCCTGAAGAGGACTCCTCTCTGCGGCCGCAACTTCGAATACTTTTCCGAGGACCCTCTCCTCTCGGGCAAAATGGGCGCCGCCTTTATCAGAGGCGTGCAGTCCAAAGGGGTGGCCACTTCCCTGAAGCACTACGCCTGCAACAACATAGAGCTGAACCGGGGGGCCATTTCCTCCAACGTGGACGAGCGGACCCTGAGGGAGATATATCTCCGGTCCTTTGAGATCGCGGTCAGGGAGGGCAAGCCCTGGACGGTGATGTGCTCCTACAACAAGATAAACTCCGTGTGGGCTTCGGAAAACAAATGGCTCCTCGATGACGTGCTGCGGGGGGACTGGGGCTATGACGGCCTGGTGGTCTCCGACTGGGGCGCCGTGCACCACAGGGCAGAGTGCTTCAAGGCCAATCTCAACCTGCAGATGCCTCAGGACACCAAGACCTTTGAGGTCATCAAAAAGGATCTGGCCGAGGGCCGCATCACAGAGGCGGATATAGACAGGTGCGTGGACGAGCTCATCACTCTCGTCAAGAGAGTCTCCGGCAGAGCGAAGACCAACGCGAACTATAGCCGGGAGGCCCAGCACGAGCAGTGCGCCAAAGCGGCGGCTGCGGGCATGGTGCTCCTGAAAAACGACGGAGTACTGCCCCTTGACCCGGACAAGATGAAAAAGGTGGCCGTCATAGGTCCCGCCGCCCTGAAACCCGTGTATTGCGGCAGCGGCTCCGCCTTTGTGAAGGTCAGGGACGAGAATCTGGACAGCCCTCTGCAAAAGCTGAAAGAGCTCTCCCGGGGCATAGAGTTTGACTATTTTGACGACGTGTTCGACGGCAGCGAGCCCGTATTCGACCATGCCGTCTGGGCGCAGATGAACGGCAAGCTGGCGGACTATGACGCCTATCTCTTCTTTGTCAGCGATTTTGACACCACCGACGGCGAAGCCTATGACAGGCTGTCCATCAATTTTGACAGCCGTCTGGAGGCCATGCTCATGCATTTCTGCGGCCACAAAAACACGGTGGTCATCATGCAGTCCGGCTCTGCCATGGCTCCCGTCTGGGGCTGGGACAAGAGCGCCGCGGCCATAGTGCAGATGGGCCTGGCCGGCGAGGCCGGAGGCACTGCCATAGCGCGCCTGCTGCTGGGACTGGAAAACTTTTCCGGCAAGCTGGCGGAGACCTATCCCCTGAGTCTGGATCAGGCCTTTTTCAACAAGACCGTGTTTGCCGACACGGGCAAGATCGACTACAAGGAAGGGGTCTTTGTGGGCTACCGGTGGTACGACAGCTTTGGCATCCCCGTGTGGTATCCCTTCGGCCACGGCCTGAGCTATACCACCTTTGAATATTCGGACCTGCAGATCTCGGAGGGGCAGGTGTCCTTCAGGATCAAAAACACGGGCAGCCGGAAGGGGAGCGAGGCTGCGCAGATATACGTGCGGCCGGTGGACAACACCAGACCCGCGCCAGTCTTTGCAGGCTTTGGAGCTCCCTCCTTTGACATAGTGTCCACCCAAATAAACAGGCCTTTCCAGGAGCTGAGGGACTTTGTCAAGGTGACCCTGGAGCCGGGAGAAGAGACCACGGTGACAGTGGCCTTTGACGACAGCTGGTTCAGCTATTATTCCCCCGAGAAAAAAGGCTTTGTCAGGGACGTGTGCGATCATGAGATAGCCGTGGGCTCTTCTTCCAGAGACATCAGGCTCAAGGGCTTTGTAAAATAGGCGGCGCTGCCGCTGTCAATAAGGACTAAGGTATGAAAAAACTGTTTTTGCTGACCGTATTTGTGTGTATGCTGGCGTCGGGCGTTTTCGCCGTAGATAACCCCGACATACTCAGCAGACTCACCATCGAAGAAAAGACCAAGCTGCTGACCGGTATGAACGGTATGATGACCCAGGACTATGCCTCCAAGGGAGTGCGGGCCCTGAGGTTTTCCGACGGACCCCTGGGGCCTCACTCCAATCTGGAGCTGCAGGTCTGCTTCCCCAATCCCTGCATTCTGGCGAACACCTTCAACAAGGACCTGATGCGCAAAGTAGGGGAGAGTATGGGCCGCCTGTGCAACCAGCAGCAGATAGATATGCTGCTGGGGCCCGGCGTAAATATTAAGAGGACCCCTCTCTGCGGCCGCAACTTCGAATACTTTTCCGAGGATCCGGTGCTGGCAGGAGAGATGGCGGCAGAGCTGGTGAAGGGCGTCCAGTCCCGGGGCGTGGCCGTGTCGGTCAAGCATTTCTTTGCCAACAACATAGAGTTCAACCGGGGGGCTATCTCCTCCGATATGGACATGCGCACCGCCCACGAAATATACCTGAAGCCCTTTGAGATCGTGGTCAAAAAAGCCAGGCCTCTGGCCATCATGTGCTCCTACAACAAGATCAACGACGTGTGGGCTTCGGAAAACAAGTGGCTCCTCACCGACGTTCTGCGGGGCGAATGGGGCTTTGACGGCATGGTGGTCTCCGACTGGGGAGCCGTCCACACCCGCCCGGCCTGCTTTAAGGCCGGCCTGGACCTGCAGATGCCCGACGACGCCTCCACTCCCGGCGTGATGCAGAAGGCTCTGGAAAACGGCGAGATCACCGAGGCGGAGATGGACGTCAACGTGGACAGGATCATCTCTCTGGTGCGGCGCATCAACAACCCCGGTCCCTCCGAGGACTTTGACATCATGGCAGAGCATCAGGTGGCGGCCGACGCCGCTGCCGAAGGCATGGTGCTCCTGAAGAACTCCGGCGCTCTGCCCATCACTCCCGACAAATTCAAAAAGGTGGCAGTCTTCGGCACCGACGCCCGCAAGATGCTGCTGTCCGGCTCCGGCTCTGCCTATACTCCCGCTCCCCCCGAACGCATAGACGACCTGGTGGATATGCTCAACAAATACGGGAACGGAGTGCAGTTTGACTACAAGGACAGAGTGTTCCCCGGCGGGATACCCACCTTTGACCACGGAATGTGGAATGCCTTCAACAATCAGGACCTGGCCGGCTACGACGCCTTTATATTCGTGGTGTCCACCGGCAACACCACCGACGGCGAGGCCTATGACCGCACTTCCATCAATTTTGACAGCCGCCTGGAGGCTATGCTCATGCACTTTACCGGCCGGCCCAATACCATCGTGGTGATGCAGTCCGGCTCGGCAGTGGCTCCCGTGTTTGACTGGTACAAGAAGGCCAATTCCATCGTGCACGCCGGCATAGGCGGCGAAGCCGCCGGCACAGCCCTGGCCCGCCTGCTGACGGGAGACGCCAACTTCTCCGGCAAGCTGTCCGAGACCTTTGCCTGGAGCCTCAATGACAACCCCGTCAACGAGGGCATCTTCAGCAACTCGGAACGGATCAAATACAGCGAAGGCATTTTTGCCGGCTACCGCTGGTATGACGCCAACGACAAGGACGTGTGGTATCCCTTCGGCTACGGCCTGAGCTACACCACCTTTGAATACTCCGACCTGCAGATCAAGGACAACAAGGTGTCTTTCAAGATCAGGAACACCGGCGACCGCGCCGGAGCCGAGGCCGCTCAGGTATACGTGCAGCCCATAGATTCGCAGAACTCGCGCCCCGTCAGGGAGCTGAAGGACTTCGTCAAGGTGTATCTGGAGCCCGGCGAAGAGAAGACAGTGTCCGTGACCTACAATTCCTCCTGGTTCACCTATTATTCCAACGAGGAAAACCGGTGGGTGCGGGACACCTGCAAGCACCTGATCTGCGTCGGCGCATCCTCGAGAGACATCAGGCTGTCAAAGGAGCTGTAATTCTCCCGTAGAAGGGAATATTCTGCCCCGTGAGGTTGACAAAGAAGGGGCCGATATAGTAAAATATAATTGGCGTTTTATAAGAACAACGATTTAGACCAATAACAGATTGGAATTGATGGAGGAACTGCAAATGGCAGTAAAAGTTGGAATCAACGGATTCGGAAGAATCGGAAGACTCGTTTTTCGCGCGGCCAGCAAGAGAGACGACATTGAGATCGTAGGTATCAATGACCTGATCGATGTGGATTACATGGCTTATATGCTGAAGTACGATTCCGTACACGGCAAGTTTGACGGCTGTGTAAAGGTTGAAGACGGCAAGCTGGTGGTAAACGGCAAGCCTATCAGAGTGACTGCAGAGAAGAACCCTGCCGACCTGAAGTGGGGCGAAGTGGACGCCGAGTTCGTAGTGGAATCCACCGGTCTTTTCCTCACCAAGGAGAAGGCTCAGGCCCATATCGACGCCGGCGCCAAGTACGTGGTGATGTCTGCTCCTTCCAAGGATGACACTCCCATGTTCGTCTGCGGAGTGAACACCGACACCTATGCCGGTCAGACCATCGTGTCCAACGCTTCCTGCACCACGAACTGCCTGGCTCCCATAGCCAAGGTCATCAACGACAAGTTTGGCATGGTGGAGGGTCTCATGACCACCGTTCATGCTACCACCAACACCCAGAAGACCGTGGACGCTCCTTCCATGAAGGACTGGAGAGGCGGTCGCGCTGCCGGCGGCAACATCATTCCTTCTTCCACCGGCGCCGCCAAGGCCGTGGGCAAGGTGATCCCTTCCCTGAACGGCAAGCTGACCGGTATGTCCATGAGAGTTCCTACTCTCGACGTGTCCGTGGTTGACCTGACCTGCCGCCTGGAGAAGCCTGCTTCTTACGACGAGATCTGCGCCGCCATGAAGGAAGCCTCCGAAGGCGAGCTGAAGGGCATTCTGGGCTACACCGAGGACAAGGTGGTCTCCACCGACTTCGTCGGCGATCCCCGCACCTCTATATTTGACAAGGATGCCGGTATCGCTCTGACCGACACCTTTGTGAAGCTGGTTTCCTGGTATGACAATGAGTGGGGTTATTCCAACAAGGTGCTCGACCTCATCATGATCATGAAGAAGAAGAACTGCGGCTGCTGCTGCAAGTAATCGATATGAATTACGTGTGCCTCGGACTGCTGTTTCGGGGCACATCTTTTTAATAAAGGGGATATCAATGAACAAAAAGACCATCAAAGACGTGGACCTCAAGGGTAAAAGAGTGCTGATGAGAGCCGATTTCAACGTGCCTCTCGATGCCGACCGCAATATCACCGATGACGGGCGTATCACAGCCGCTCTTCCTTCCATCAAATACATTCTCGACCAGGGCGCCAGCCTGGTGCTCATGAGCCATCTGGGCCGCCCCAAGTTTGACGACAACAACGTGCTCCTGGAGGAGTGCAGACCCAAGTTCAATCTGGACCCCGTGGCCAAGCGCCTTTCCGAGCTGCTGGGCATCGCCGTCAAAAAGCTGGATGACTGCATAGGCCCCGACGTTCAGGCTGCAGTAGCGGCCAACAAGCCCGGCGAAGTCATTTTGCTGGAGAACGTGAGATTTTACAAGAAGGAGACCAAGAACGACCCCGCATTTGCCAAGGAGCTGGCTTCCTTTGGCGACGTGTTCGTCAACGACGCTTTTGGCACTGCTCACAGAGCTCACGCCTCTACCGAGGGAGTCACCAAATATATCCCCGGATATGCGGGCTTCCTGATGGAGAAGGAGCTGGAGTATCTGGGCGGCGCAGTATCGAATCCTGCCAAGCCCTACCTGGCCATCCTGGGCGGAGCCAAGGTGGCGGACAAGATACCCGTCATCAACAATCTGCTGGACAAGGTGGATATGCTGATCATCGGCGGCGGTATGGCCTATACTTTCCTGAAGATCAAGGGCTTTGAGATAGGCAAGTCCCTCTTTGACGAGGAAGGCGCAGTGCTGGCCGAGGCCGCCCTGGCAAAGGCCGAGAAGAACGGCGTCAGGATATACCTGCCTCTGGACTCCGTGTGCGGCAAGGACTTCTCCGACGATACGGAGATCGAGGTCCTGAAGAACGAGGATATGAAGACCGATTTTCTGGGTATGGACATAGGCCCTGCGACTATCGACGCATACACCGCGGCCATCAAGACTGCCAAGACCATCGTCTGGAACGGTCCTATGGGCTGCTTTGAAATGTCCAACTTTGCCGCCGGCACCAAGGCCGTGGCAGACGCCATGGCCGAGAGCGGCGCTGTCACCGTCATCGGCGGCGGCGATTCCGCAGCGGCAGTGAAGAAGTTCGGCGTGGCGGACAAGATGAGCCACGTGTCCACCGGCGGCGGCGCCTCCCTGGAATTCCTTGAAGGCAAGGAGCTCCCCGGAGTGGTCGCTCTGCAGGACAAATAAGGAACGATTGCAGGCAGGCAGGCAGGCCGAGGCCTGCCTGCTTTGGTATTATGATAGATACAGCCTTGCTGACCGCCGGCGCAGCCGCTCTGGGACTTGCGCCGGGAGAAAAGGAGACGGAGCAGTTTGCGGCGCTGGCCGACAGACTGACTGAGGCCAACAAACAGTTCAATCTGACAGCCATCACGGACCCGGACCGCATAGTCACGGAGCATTTTCTGGACTCCCTGACGGCGCTGAAGGCCGGCAGCCCCCGGGGGAAGGATGCGCTGGACCTGGGGACGGGAGCCGGCTTTCCCGGTCTGCCCCTGGCCATATGCTGCCCGGAAGCCCGGCTCACACTGATGGACGCCACCGCCAAAAAGCTCAGATACATAGACGACACGGCGGCCGCTCTGGGGCTTGGCAACGTGACCACCCTTTGCGGCAGAGCCGAGGAGCTGGGCAGGCAGAAGGAATACAGGGAGCGATTTGACGTAGTGTATGCCAGAGCCGTGGCGGATATGACTGTGCTCTGCGAGCTCGCGCTGCCCTTTGTGAAGCCCGGAGGTCTCTTTGTGGCCCAGAAAAGCGCCGACTGCAAGAGTGAGCTGTCCGGCGCCCGGGAGCATATCGGCCGTCTGGGAGGGACCGTCGAGTCTGTCCCCGTGTTCAACATACCCATGACCGCAATATCCCGGTCGCTGATAGTCATCAGGAAGACAGGGCCCACTCCCGGGGCCTATCCCAGAGACTATGCCAGGATCAAAAAGCATCCCGGGAGATAAGCCGTGACACGGGAGACTGCCGTCGGGGTCACTGTGGCCGGCGAAAGAAAGACATGCCTCATAAGGCCCCTGCGCCGGGAGGAATACGGCCTGCTGAAGCGCTTTACCTACGAGGCCATATTTATCCCCGCAGGCGTGGAGCCTCCGCCCTGTGACATAGTTGAAAAGCCGGAGCTGGCCGTGTATTGGCGGGACTTTGGCGAGGGAAGAGGGGACACGGCTCTCGCAGCCGATATAGACGGCAGGGTAGTGGGCGCAGCCTGGGCCCGCATCATGAATGACTACGGCCATCTGGATGACAGCACGCCTTCGCTGGCCATATCCCTGATGAAGGAGTACCGCTCTCTGGGTATCGGCTCCCGTCTCATGGAGGCTGTGTGTGAGCAGCTGGCCGCCCGGGGCTTCGCCGGCGCGTCTCTCTCCGTGCAAAAGGCCAACTATGCCGTCCGGATGTACAAAAAGCTGGGTTTTCGGACCGTGGAAGAAACGGCTGAAGAATATATCATGCAAAAGGTGCTATAATAGCATTGGAACAGGGCGGAGAATATGCTCTCTCCGGCCCCGACTTTTTTATCAAGGAGATCGTGAACATGAACGAAATCATCAAAGCCATGACCGAGCGGAGAAGCATCCGCAAATTCAAGAGCCGGATGCCCTCCAGGGACCTTATCGCCCAGGTGATAGACGCGGGCCTTTACGCCGCCAGCGGCAACGGCAAGCAGGCTGCCGTGATAGTGGCAGTGACCCAAAAGGACCTGAGAGACCGGCTCTCCGCCGACAACTGCAAGGTGGGCGGCTGGCAGGAAGGCTTTGACCCCTTTTACGGCGCTCCGGTCATCCTCATCGTTCTGGCAGATAAAAACCGGCCCACCGGCATATATGACGGAAGCCTTGTGATGGGCAATCTGATGCTGGCGGCCCATTCCCTGGGACTGGGAAGCATCTGGATACACCGGGCCAAGGAAGAATTTGAGCAGCCTGAATGGAAGCAGTTCCTGAAGGATCTGGGCCTGGAGGGCGAATGGGAAGGCATCGGACACTGCGCCCTGGGCTATATGGACGGTGAATTGCCCAAGCCTCCCAAGCGGAATGACGGCAGAGTATTTTGGGCAGAATAATCATTGAGGGACGGGCCATGGGGCCCGCCCGTTTTTTGTGATGAAGAAGACACTGATCCTGCTGCTCCTGACAGCGCTGGCTGTCCCCGCTTTTTGTCAATATACGCCCGGGCTTTCCGACGGCGGCCGGAAGGATAGGGTGGAGCTCACCCAAGGCTTTTGGCGTGACAGGCAGCTGCTCACGAGAGACGTGACCCTGCCCCACCAGTACAGGATGCTGGAACAGACCGGCAGGCTGGAAGCCATTGGCGGCCGGTGGCGCGGCAGGACCGAGCTCTCTCCCGAGGAAAAGGCCGCCGCCAAGCGAGAAGGCGCTCCTCACTATTTCTGGGATTCCGACACCGCCAAATGGCTGGAGGCCGCCGCCCTGGTCCTGGAGAGCTGCCCCTCGGCCGACATCGGGGATATGGCAGAGGACGTGACGGGGCGGATAAAGCGGCTGCAGCAGCCGGACGGATATATCAACAGCTACTTTACCCTGGTAGAGCCGGAAAACAGACTGAAATATCTCTACAAGAGCCACGAGCTCTATTGCGCCGGGCATCTGATAGAGGCAGGGGTGGCGATGTATGAGGCCACCGGCGACAGAGGTTTGCTGGACTGTGTGGCGCGTTATGCAGATATGCTGACACGGACCTTCGGTCCCGGGGAGGGCAAGTCACGGAGTTATGACGGGCATGAAGAGATAGAGCTGGCTCTGCTGCGACTGTATGGCGTGACCGGCAGGGAGGATTATCTCCGTCTGTGCCGTCACTTCATCGATACCCGGGGACTGCTGCCTCATCCCTGGGATGCGGAAACGGGGGAGGTCCACACCAAGTATCCTGCAGAGTCTTACGTCTTCGGACAGGCCCATATGCCCGTCGCAAAACAGCGGACCGCAGAGGGACACGCGGTGAGAGCCATGTATCTCTACGCCGCCATGACCCGGCTGGCCGTCGCGACGGGGGACAAGGGGATGCTCCGCCGGTCCGCGGCGCTCTGGAAGGACGTGACCGGGGGCAAGCAATATATCACCGGAGGAGTAGGCTCCGACAGCAGCACCGAGGGCTTTGGTCCCGCCTATTATCTGCCCAACCGGCAGGCCTACTGCGAAAGCTGTGCTTCGGTGGCCTTTGTTCTGTGGACTCAGGCCCTTCTGGAGGCCGACCCGAGAGCCGAATACGCCGACAGGATAGAGACAGTCCTCTACAATGCCTTTGCCGCCTCCATATCCCTGGACGGCAAACGCTTTTTCTATACCAACCCTCTGGAAAGCACCGGCTGGACCCACAGGTCCGAATGGCTGGGGTGCGCCTGCTGCCCGCCCAATATAGCCCGCCTGACCGCATCGGTCCACAAGTATATATTCACCCGGGATAGAGACAGCATATACGTAGGCCAGTATATTCCCTGCAGGGCCCATATAGGCGGTACCGATCTGGAGCTGCAGACGGAGTATCCCTTTGACGGCAGGGTGCGGCTCACCGCCATGGGCGGCTCGTCCCGGCTGTGCCTGCGGATCCCGGGCTGGGCGGAGGGCAAGGCGTCCGTCACGATCAACGGCTACCTGCTGCCTGTCAAAAAGGACTCCCGGGGCTGGCTGACGGTGCCGTCGCGCCTGTGGAACGGCGACGTGATAGAGCTGGAGCTGGGCATGGAGCCGGTGCTGCGGCATGCCAACAAGAGGGTGGCGGCCGACAAAGGCAAGGCTGCCGTCACCGTGGGACCTCTGGTCTATTGCGCAGAGAGCGCAGACAACGGCTCCCTGCAGTATCTGTGTCTGGCAGACGGCGCTCCGACCCTCAGGGACGACAGGGCGGTCCTGATCCCCTGCAGGAGAACGGATACAGGCCGGGAGGACACTCTCGTGATGGTGCCCTATTACACCTGGGACAACAGAGAGCCCGGCGAAATGAAGGTGTGGCTGTATGAGGGGCAGCCCCGATATGAGACCCTGAGCAAAAAGACGCCGACCCTGGAGTTTGACCAGCTGAAACTGGAGGGAGCCTGGATGCTGTTTGCCGACTGGATCACCAGTCTGACGCCCGGCAGCAGCGCGGAATTTGAGTTTGACGGCCCGGCCTTTGAGGTGTTTTGCTACGGGCACAGGGATACGGGCGTGCTGGAGGTGACCATAGACGGAGCGCCGGCGGGAGAGCTGGACGAATACAGCCCGGAGGAGCATACCCCCATATCCCGGGTGTTCAGAGCGCCGTCAAAGGGCAGACACAGGGCCAGACTGACCGTCACGGACAGGCGCAACGAGGCCTCCGCAGGCAATTACGTCAATCTGTGGAAGGTGTGTCTGGCGGAATAAAGAAGAATCTCTTGTCAAACCGGGCGCTGATACTATTCGACAACCAGAGCAGTTAGCAGATGCCGGAGATGCCGGGATGACGCCGGTCTGCGGCTGCTTCGAAATGAAAAGGCCGGAAGGGTGTCCTTCCGGCCGTATTTCTGCGCTGCATCAGGCGCCGAATTTTTCCTGCACGTTCATGAGGTTGGTCATGATGTTCATGATATCGCTGCCCTTGATGCGGCCCAGTCCGCCCAGAGCGCAGGCCCGCTCGGTGTATTCCGTGACGTGGTCGGTCCGGACGTCGGGTCCCCACATGGCGATGGCCACGGGATCGCCGGAGTGGTCCATCAGGTTGCAGGGGGTGGAATGGTCGGCCGTAAAGGTGATATAGGTGTTCTCGGGAGCGTGGTCCATGAGATACTTGATCATCTCGTCTATCTTGGCCAGCATATCGATCTTGCACTGAGGCTTGCCGTCATGGCCTGCCACGTCGGCGCCCTTGACGTTGCAGAGCACAAAGTCGTGCTTGTCCAGGGCCTTGATGATGTTCTTGGCCATGGCGATACAGTCGGTGTCATAGCCGCCGGTGGCTTCGGGGGTGTGATATATGGTCATACCCACGTATTTGGCTACGCCGTCAATGAGGCCGGTCTCGGATACGCAGGCGCCCTTGATGCCGTATTTTTCGGCAAAGGGAGCCATGTTGGGGCCGACTCCTCCGCCTCTGGGCAATATGATGTTTGCCGGGTGCAGACCCTGTCTGATGCGCTCTGCGTTGACGGGGTGGTCCTTCAGGAGCTCATAGGAGCGCCTGACGAATTCGTTGACCGCGTATGCTGTCCGGGCGGACGCCTGGTCGGCGGGGTCCTTGGCGCGGGCGGTGAGCACAGCCGCGTTTTCGTGATGGGGATCCGTGTCGGTGATGTCGGCTCCCAGGTTGGCGCCGCGGATGATGAGAGCGCCTCTGTGGGCCACAGACTCCTTGAAGAGTATCTGCATGTCGTCTATCATCATGCCGTTTACCGCTTCCGCCAGCTGCCCGGTGCCTTCGGTGATCCTGCCGGCGCGCCGGTCCGTGATGATCATATTGTCATCTACGGTGGAGAAGTTGCAGCGGAACGCCACGTCTCCCTGCTTTACGTCCATGCCTATGCCTGCCGCCTCAAAGGGGCCTCTGCCGGTGTAATACACGTAGGGGTCGTAGCCCAACAGGGAAATATGGGCGGTGTCCGAGCCGGCTCTGATGCCGGTGCCTATGGTGTCCAGCTGCCCGCAAACTGATTCGCAGGCAAATCGGTCGATATTGGGTATATCGGCAGCCTCCAGAGGAGTTTTGCCGCCCAGCTCCGCAAGGGGCCTGTCGCCCAGACCGTCTGCTACAAGAAGAATGCCTTTTGCCATGATGTGTCTCCTGCTATTATATTAAAATTCGTTTTTTTCGGTGTGAGTCCCTTACAGCGTTGCCGCAGTCCGGGCAATGATGCCGGCCACCAGGTCCGAACAGACGTCGATACCCTTGTCGGTCAGGTGTATCAGGTCGTCGGCGCGGATGCAGCCCTCCAGGTCGGCATACACGGGGGTCCACAGATCGTTTATCGCCACTCCGATCTCTTCCATGGCTGCCACTGCGCTCCTGTTGAACTCCATGATCCTTTCGTTGGTATTGTGTTCCTGACCCGGTCTAATGGGGGTGGTGGTGGCAAAGATCACCTTTTTTGCAATGCGCTGCAGCTCTTTCGCGGTGCGGACGAGCTGGGCGGTGTATTCGTCGATGGCGGAAAAGGGACCGTCGCCCGCCAGATCGCAGGTGTCCCACAGCCCGCAGTTGAAATGAACGACGTCGCTGCCGCAGATGAAGTCCCGCCAGTCATAAAACACGCCTCTCTGGGTGTATTTGACGAACCGGCAGTTGTCCTCGGGCTGCCATACGCTGTAGCCCTCTCCCAGCTTCTTCACTGTCAGCTCTCCATAGTTCATGCGTATGGAATCGCCCAGCAATACTACTTTGATCTCTCTTGACATGATCCTATCCTGTTTTTTCTATCATACATACGGCGTGAGCGCTGATGCCTTCCTTTCTGCCTTCAAAGCCCATGTGTTCTGTGGTAGTGGCCTTGACGCTGACCCGGTCCGGGTCTGTGTCCAGGGCGGAGGCGATATTTGCCCTCATCCGGGGGATAAAGGGAGCCAGCCTCGGCTTTTGCGCTATGATCACCGCGTCTATGTTGATGATGCCGCATCCGTTTTCGCGGAGCAGGCCTGCCACCCGTTTCAAAAGGAGCAGGCTGCTGATATCCTTGTAAGCGTTGTCCGACGGGGGAAAATGCATGCCTATGTCCCCCAGAGCCGCCGCTCCCAGCAGAGCGTCCATGACGGCGTGGACCAGCACGTCCGCGTCCGAATGGCCTATGAGCCCAAAGGGGGCGCCGCAATCCACGCCGCCCAGTATGAGCGCTCTTTCTCCCGGGACTGCGGACAGCCTGTGAGCGTCGATGCCTATGCCTGTCCTCAGAGTCTTGCCCTCATTCATGATCTGCCTCAATACCGCTATGTCCTTGGGTGTGGTGACCTTTATATTGTCATAGGAGCCCGTGATGATCCCGGTCTTTTCTCCGGCCCATTCCGCCACGGAGGCGTCGTCGGTGAACGCCAGTCCGGCTGCCGCTGCCTTTTTGTGGGCCTCTCTGATGACCTCTGTCCGAAAGCCCTGAGGGGTCTGGGCGGCGTAGAGCCGGCTCCTGTCGGGAGTGTCCTCCACGGTCATATCCCGAGCCGCCGTCTTTATGGTGTCAGTGACGGGCACGCATACCAGCACGGCAGAAAAACGGTCCAGGGCTTCTATGCACTCCGTGATGATCTCCGGCTTCAGGGCGGGCCTGGCCGCGTCGTGTATCAGCACAAGGTCTTCGGTGACCAGCTCCAGAGCGTGGCGCACCGATGACTGCCTGTCGCTGCCGCCCCTGGCGAACCTGACGGGCTTTGTCAGCCCAAAGGACTCCACCAGAGCGGACATGCTGTCAAAGGCATCGGGATGCAGCGCCAGCACTATCTCCCCTATGGCGTCGTGGCCGTCAAACACTCTGAGAGTGTGCTCCAGAATGGTCCTGCCGGCCACCTGCTCCAGCAGCTTGTTGCGGGTGGCGGAAAAGCGGCTGCTAATGCCTGCCGCGGGTATTAGGGCTGCTGCCTTTGTCATGGTTGTCAAAAACCTTTGCGAATATGATCTTGCCCTGAGAAGTCTGGTGGAGGCTGGTGATCTCGATCTTGATCACCTTGCCTATATACTGAGAGCCGTTTTCCACCACTATCATGGTCCCGTCATCCATATACGCCAGACCCTGCAGCTTTTCCTTGCCGGGCTTCATAATGGCCACGCTGAGGGTCTCTCCGGGCATGACCACCGGCTTGAGAGCGATGGCCAGCTCGTTGATGTTCAGGGTCTTCACGTTCTGGAGACCGGCCACCTTGTTGAGATTGTAGTCGTTGGTGATGATGGTGGCTCCCGCGTCCAGGGCGCAGGTGACCAGCTTCGAATCTATCTCCAGACGCATGTTGTCCAGAGGAGTCTCCCGGACCGTCAGATTGAACTCCTTTTGCAGGGCGTTCAGTATCTCCAGGCCCCTTCTGCCCCGGGCCCGCTTCAGAGGGTCGCCGGAATCGGAGATGGTCTGCAGCTCGATGAGTATGAACTTCGGGACCACTATCTGTCCCTCTATAAAGCCGGTGCGGAACAGATCGGCGATGCGCCCGTCAATGATGACGTTGGTGTCCAAAAACTTGATGTTGGGCTTTTCGTTGATCTCGGTCCTGTTGCCGGGGAAAAAGCTGGCCCATTGCTCCATGGCGCTCTTGAGAGCGTAGGTGCTGATGCTCATGAGGATCAGGGTGATAAGCGCGTTGACATAAAAAGGCAGGCGCACGTCTCCCATGGCAAACCTGAAGGCGCTGGCCAGTATGATGCCCAGCATAAAGCCCAGCAGATAGATCACCTTGTCGACGCTGGACACCCGGCGGCTGCGGCTTTGGAGCGTAAATACGCAGCGCTCTGCGATGAAGCCCAGGAAGGCGCCTACTATGGCCAGCAGGATCTTCATATACAGCTGTTGCGGCTCGGTCCAGTTGTAGCCGGCGGTGGCCAGAAAATAAGACCTGGAAAAACGTAAGCTCAGCACTATGCCTATGACTACCAGTATCGTGGCAGTGATGGGACGCGTATATTTGTTGTTTGTCATGCGGTATCACCCTATACTTTCTCGTAATAAATATTATAACATATCGGGGCGGCTCTTTTCAATCGCTGAGGCCGCGGATATGCTCTCCCGGAGCCCTAAGGATATTGCAAAAAGCCAAAGCGCACGCCTCTCACGGGACTGGCGGTAAGGGCAGGGGTGTCGATGATGATCTGTCTCTTGTCAAAATCTATGTTTTTGATGATGCCGGCAGACACGAATCTGCATTCGCTGTCCTCCAGCCCTGCGTACAGGTTTTCGAAAAAGCCCGGGTCCTGGAGCCGGACCCTGCTCACCTTCAGTATGGAGGCGATCTCCTTTTCCTGCTGCTCCGAGCAGGTCCCTCCGGCCAGCAGATAGGCCGTTTTGCCCAGCTGCTCGCCGTGATACACGGGAGAAGAGAGTATCTGGGAAATAGCCTTTTTGTATTGCCACTTCAGCTCCCGGCCGCAGCCCAGCCAGGTGTTGGTAAAGGTGACCTGGGAAAAGGGGATGGTGTGTATTTGGGAGCCCTCGAGAAACCTCTGCATATCGGCTCTGAAGTTGGCTCTGGCTATGGAGGGGACGTAGGAGGAGGCCCCGTCGGCCTGTCTGACCGCGCAGATGATGTCCGTCCTTTTGATAAAGGGGGTGATGATGAACTCGGCCTCGTGGCTCCGCTGAAGAGCTATGACGTAGTCGGGAGCAGTCATCTCTATCTCGTTTTGCTTGGCAAGGACCACGCCGGGATAATCCATCCATCCGCAGGAGTCTATGACTATGAGTCCGGCGCCCTGTCTTTTGGCCTCGGCTACCACCGAGATGATGCCGAAGATATAGCCGGCGACGTGGCCTGCGGGGATCACGTCTCCCACGAACAGGCAGTGATCGGGCCTCTGCCGGTCCATGTCCTCCGGCTGTCTGACCACCACCATGGACACGGCGCCGGGAGGGCCGACTATGCCCCTGGCCAGCTCGGCGTCCACGAAGGCCGGAGTGATGCCTCTCTCCTCAGCGGCTTCCACCAGTCTGCGGCAGAGCCGGGTCTTGCCCACGCCTCTGGCGCCCTGAACGCTGACGGTGCCCCCTGTGGAAAGTATCAGTCGGACTGCCTCGTCATAATCCCCAAGCAGGCTCATTACAGCTCGTCTTCAAAGAATACCCGGCCCGTCCGGATGTCAAACACGGATATATGCCCGTTGTCTATCAGGCCTGCGGTAGGGACGGGGTCGGCGGCGGGATATCTGGGTATGCCTATGGACCCCGGGTTGATGAGGGTGACGCCGTCTCTCTTTTCCAGCACCGGCACGTGGGTGTGGCCGGAGACGAATACGTCGGCGTCGCAGTCTTTGGCAAGGCTGACCATGGCTGCCGTGTTGAGACGGGTGCCGTGGTTGACCACGATCTT
The DNA here is from genome assembly GCA_017552965.1 of Abditibacteriota bacterium. Classification (NCBI taxonomy): domain Bacteria; kingdom Pseudomonadati; phylum Abditibacteriota; species Abditibacteriota bacterium. The sequence continues at coordinate 29,930 of JAFZNQ010000018.1, forward strand.
GCAGGGATGAACGCCCAGGACGGTGGTCTCCCTCTCGGCGTAGCCGGGCATCAGCTCGGTATATACCTCGCTGTCACAGTTGCCTCTGACGGATACGAAGGGGACCCGGAGCCCGTTGATCAGCTCCACGCATTTTATCACGTCATAGCCCTCGTAGCCGTACAGCCTGGGAGGGTGATAGAGTATGTCGCCCGCGTGGATGATACAGTCTGCGTCCCCGAACAGCTCGAAGACCCGCCCGAGAGCCTCGCAGCACCCGTGTGAATCGCTGATGATACCGATTTTCATAATGTCCACCTCAAAAAAAAAGCCGATGAGGAGACTCGAACTCCTGACCTAAGCTTTACGAAAGCCTTGCTCTACCAGCTGAGCTACATCGGCATACAACATAATAATACCCGAAATGCCGGCTTTTGTCAAGAACGGCCCCTGTTTTCCCGGCTCCGATATGCTATAATAAAAGATGTTTTGCTGACAAGAGCATATCTACGATCGGGGGAAGCAGACTATGACAAGACTTGTGTGGACGGCGCTGCTGCTGCTGGCAGTGGCTGCGGAAGCGTTGGCCGGCGCGGCCGGGGATTTTGCCCGGGCTGCCTTTTCCGGCGCGGGAGGCTATGAGCCGGAGACCGGCGTCTTTGAGGTGGTCAGGGAGTTTCAGGAGGGCAACACCACCAGGATCAATACCTACGTGGACGACCGGGGCCTCCCCATCAGCCTGGGGGGCAGGAGCTATGACAGCGGCTTCGGGGTCCATGCGGACAGCCTGCTGCGCTTCAGGCTGCCGGAGGGCTGCGTGTCCTTCAGGGCTGCCGGCGGCATAGACGATCACGTCAACCCGGTGGGCGGCTCCTGCTCAGGCTCGGTCCTGGGGGACGGCAGGCTCCTCATGGCTTCTCCCGTGCTGCGGGGCGACGCGGTGTATGAGTATTATGTCCCCCTGAAGGGGGTGTCGGTGCTGGAGCTGTCGGTGGACAACGGCGGGGACGGCTACACCTGCGACCACTGGAGCTGGGGGGACCCGAGAGTGGAGACGGAGGACGGCAGAGTGATATATCTGTCCGACATGGCTCTGCAGCCCCGCCTGTCCCTGGACTATCCCTTTTCCTTCACCTACGGCGGCAAGCCCTCCGGCAGTCTGCTGCCGGGGTGGGACATGAAGGTCACCGTCGGGGAGACAGGACAAAATGAGTCTCTGAGGACATACGTCTGGCACGATCCCGACACCGGGCTGGAGGTCAGGGCGGAGGTGAAGATATACGCCGACACCAACGCTCTGGACTACACCGTGTATTTTACCAACAAAGGCGAGGCCGATACCCCGGTCCTGTCCGATATATGCGGCGCGGATATGCGGGTAAAGACGGCGCGCCGGGCCCCCGTGGGGACCTCGGACGTGCCCTTTGGCCTGATATACGACGCCGAGCCGGAGACTGCTCTCCAAAACGACGTGCTGCTGGTGATGACTCAGGGCACCATCGGCTGTGTCAGATATTGCATAGATGACTTCAGGCTCCGCCCTCAATATCTGCGGGAGGGCAGTCCCGTGAAGGTGGAGCACAGGGGGCTGACCCCCTGCGGCGGCGACTACGCTCCCTACTGGACCCTGAAATGGCCCGGGGGCGGAGTGTCCTGCGGCCTGGGCTGGACCGGCAGCTGGCAGGCGGAGTTTGACCGCAGGGACGACGTCCTGTCCATGAAGGCGGGCAGATGCGGAGTGAACACGTATCTGAAGCCCGGAGAGACTGTCCGGAGCCCCAGGATGGTGCTGGCCTTTTTTGACGGCGCCGACCTGCAGGAGGGCATGAACGGATTCCGCATGACCATGATCAGGCACGTATCTCCCAAGAACTCAAAGGGCGAGCCGGAGATGCTGCCTCTGGCCTGCACCCTGTCCGGCAGGGAGGGCAACTCTTCCACCGAAGCCATAGACCGGGCCTATATCAGGTCCCTGGCGGGCCTGGGCTTTGAGACCGTGTGGTTTGACGCCTGGTATCAGCAGGACGGCTTTCCTGCCTGCATGGGCAATCTGCACTATCCTGTGGCGGACACGGCGGACAAGACGAGATATCCACACAGCCTGAAGCCTCTTACCCGGCTGGCCCGGGCCTACGGCAAGACCAATCTGGTGTGGTTTGGCCCGGAGACCGTGAACGCCGGGACCTACATCGCCCGGGAGCATCCGGAATACGTCATGTGGAACTCCGCGGGGACCGCCGGCAGCTACGCCCTGTCGGACCCGGAAGCCAGAGGATATCTGGAGGACCTGCTGGGCGCCCTGATACGGGAGTGGGATATCACCTATTTCCGCACGGATTCCTCCACGGATCCGGCCTGTCTGGACCTGTATCTGAAGGAGAACGCCCCGGACAGGCAGGGGATCAGCGAAGACGTGTTCGTCCGGTCCCTCTACACCTTCTGGGACGACCTGCGCCGGCAGAATCCGGGGCTGGTCATAGACAACTGCGCCGGAGGCGGGACGCGTCTGGATCCGGAGCTCATGAGCCGCAGCATCAACATGGCCCGCAGCGACTCCAGCGTGTGGGTCCTCTTTGACGACAAGGCCTCCGCTATGCTCAATCAGCAGATCACCTCCAATCTCAACTTTTATATCCCCTGGTCTCTGTGCGCCACCCTGGGCAGGACTCCCTATTCCATGAGGAGCTGCTTCAACACGGGCCTGGCCTTCATCGGCGACACGAGAGAGGGTTCCCCGGACGCCTATGACAAAAAGGAGCTCCAAAAGGGCCTGGCCGAGTGCCTGAGGCTCCGCAAATATCATACGGGCAGGTTTTACAGCCTGTTTTCTCAGGACAACACCGACGCCTCCTGGTGCAGCTGGCAGTATCACAGGCCGGAGACGGGAGACGGGTATTTCGTGGTGTTCAGGAGAGAAGGCTCTCCCTTCGGCAGCCTGGAGATCCGGCCCCGGTGCCTGAAGCCAGACGCCGACTACAGAGCGGACATATACGAGAGCTACGACCTCTCGGAGACCCGGGTCCTGAAGGGCAGCGAGCTGGAGCGCTTTTTGGCCGTCATCGACCGGCGGCCGGGCAGTATTTTGGTGGAATACTCGCCCCTGTAGGTTTATATTCACCGCGTTTTTGTGGTATAATATAATCATAAGGAACTCGAGTTTACCATGAGAATAGGAAAGCGAATCAAGACAGCGACCAAGGCTCCGGTCCGCTTTGGGGGCTCCGTCAGAAGGTTTTTTGAGCTGCTGGGCGAGAGCTTCATCATCATATGGCAGGTGCTCGGCTACGTGGTCCGCGGCAGGGTGAACCTGCGGGACGCCGTGAACCAGATGTGCTTTATGGGCGTGGAGAGCCTGGTCATCATCCTCATCACCGTGGCCTTTTCGTCGGCGGTCATCGCCCTGTATCTGGCGCAGATCATCACGGGCTGGGGCTTCGGGTCCTACACGGGCTCTGTCATAGGCCTGGCCATTACCAGAGAGATCGCCCCGGTGCTGTGCGGAGTGGTGCTGTCGGCAAGGGTGGCCAGCTCCATCGGAGCCGAGATAGGCAGCATGGTGGTCACTGAGCAGATAGACGCCCTGAAGACCCTGTCGGTGGATCCCATCGAATATCTGGTGGTCCCCAAGGTGGTGGCCGCCGTGATCATGCTTCCCTTGGTGGGGATACTGGCGGATGCCGTGGGCATAGGCTCCGGATATCTGGTGGCCTGCGCCAACGGAGTCAGCGGAGGCGGCTTTATGGCGGCCTGCCAGTCCTTTACCCATATGTCCGATCTGATCAACGGCCTGATCAAATGCGTGGTGTTCGGCCTGGCCGTGGCAGTCATAGGCTCCCAGCAGGGGCTCCGCACCAGAGGCGGCGCCGTGGGAGTAGGCGAGGCTACCACCAACTCGGTGGTGATCAGCATAGTGGTGGTGTATATCACCAATTTTCTCATGACCTACGTGATGTTCGGAGGCAAGGGGATATGATAGAGCTCAGAGACGTCCACCTTTCCTTTGGCGACAAGCACGTGCTGAAGGGGGTATCCTTCGGTATAGATTCGGGGAAGACCCTGGCCATCATAGGCACCTCCGGCGCAGGCAAATCCACCGTGCTCAAATGCATCTGCGGGCTGGTGAGGCCCCAGTCGGGCAGCATACTCATAGACGGCCTGGACGTGATGACGGCCGACGACAAGACCCTGAAAAGCATCCGCGCCAAGCTGGGCATGGTGTTTCAGTATTCCGCCCTGTTTGACTATCTCACCGTGTATGACAACGTGGCCTTCGGGCTGAGAAAGCACACCTCTCTCACCGAAGCGGAGATCAGGGACAAGGTGGCAGAGGCCCTTAGCATGGTGAATCTGTCCCACACCATGGAGATGATGCCCAGCGAGCTGTCGGGAGGCATGAAAAAGAGAGTGGCTCTCGCCAGGAGCCTGGTGCTGGAGCCGGCCTTTTTGCTCTACGACGAGCCCACCTCGGGCCTGGACCCCATTACCACAGCAGCCACCAACAAGCTGATCAATATGGGCCGGGACCTGGGCAAGACCAGTCTGGTGGTGACTCACGACATACCCACCATCAACTCGGTGGCTGACAAGATAGTCTTCATTCACTCCGGGACCGTGATATACGAAGGCTTGTATGACGATATGATAAACAGCGACAATCCCTACGTGGTCCAGTTTATGAACGGACGGACCCAGGGACCCATCGCAACTATAGGATGAGAGTATGACAAAGGAAATCAAGGTCGGTCTTCTGGTGGCGGCAAGCATACTCGTGTTTTGCCTGCTGTATGCCTTTCTCGACGAGATAAAGGTGCGGACCAACACGTATGAGATATGCACCTATTTTGACACGGTGGAAAAGATAGACAAGGGCGCCCAGGTGCGCTTGTCCGGCTTCAAGGTGGGAGCCGTGACCGGCATCGAGCTCACGGAGAACCTCAAGGCCAAGATCACCATGAAGATAGACCGCAAGATCAATATACCTGTGGACTCGGACTGCCTGGCCACCTCGGGAGCCATCATAGGCGAGATCTTCATCAAGATCAACCCCGGCACTTCCACCAAGTATCTGGCCGACGGCGACACCATCAAGGCCAGCACCAAGGTGAACTTTGACGAGGTCACGGACAACGTGAACAACCTGCTGAAGGTCACCGAGGAGTCCATGAGCAAGGTGAACGAGATCCTGTCCCACAAGGGGGCCATCATCAACTCTCTGGAAAACATCAACGTCATCACCAAGCGGGTGGACGAGCTGACGGAGCAGGTCAACGAGATAGTCAAGGCCTCCAGAATGGACATATCGGGCACTATCAGCAATATCAACGCGGCTTCGGCCAGCGCTTCCAGAATAGCGGACAACATCGACCGCTTCGTGTCCTCCGACGCTCTGCCCGAGGTCAAGGGCGCCCTTGCCGACGCCGGCGACTCCATGAAGATCCTGAAGGATACGGTGGCCAACGTGCAGGTGATAGTGGCCACGGTAGGCGACCAGGCGGGCAGCCTGAAGAACATCATGGACAAGGCCGATTCCATCCTGGCCAAGATAGACTATACCACCATCCAGGCGCAGCAGCTCATAGGCAACCTGAACGAAGCCTCCGAGTCTGTGAAGGACGTGGCCACGGATGAAGAGCTGAAAAGGAATATCAGCGAGACTGCGGAGAATATCAGAGAGACCACCCAGCAGGCCAAGGAGCTGGTGACCGCCCTCAACAAGCGTTTCGGCGGCATCGCCTCCGGCGAGAAGATAGAGGCCAAGCCTCAGGCAGACGCCTATTACAATCCCGACAAGGACACCTTTACCCTGGACGCCTACGTGGACGTCATGAAGGGGAAAAACGGAGGCCGCATAGGCTTGTATGACCTGGGCGAGAGCAACAAGTTCACCCTGATGTACAACCGCAGGCTGTCCGACAGCTCCCTGCTGCGGGGCGGGCTCTTCCGCAGCAAGCTGGGGATAGGCTATGACTATACCTCGGGCAAGGCTGGCCTGTCCGCAGACCTGTATCGGCCCAACGATCCCTATCTGTTCGTGAGAGGCAAGTATAGGCTGAACAAAAATCTGTCTCTGATGGTGGGAGCGGAGGACCTGCTGCACAAGGAAAACAGAAAGCCGGTCTTCGGACTGTCGCTGAGCTACTGACCCGCAGAAAAAAGCCCCTGCGAGCAAGTCGCCGGGGGCTTTGTTTGCAGTAAAATATAACGATCAAAAAGGACGGTGTAATATGAAAGTTTTGCTGTTGAAGGACGTGAAGAATCTGGGCTCTGCCAACGAAGTGGCAGAGGTGTCGGAGGGATACGCCAGGAATATGCTCATCCCTCAGAAGCTGGCCGTGCCCGCCACTCCCGCCATACTGGCAGACGTGAAAAAGAGGCACGATGCCGCCGAGGCCAGAGAAGCCAAAGCCAGAGCCGAGGCAGTGGCCCTGAAGGAAAAGCTGGGGACAAAGCGTATAGTGGTCAAGGCAAAGGCCGGCAGCGAGGGCAAGCTCTACGGAGCAGTGACCGCCGCCGAGGTGGCCGAGGCCATAGACAAGGCCTTTGACGTGGAGCTGGACAGGAAAAAGGTCTCTCTCAACGAGAGCGTGAAGCATCTGGGCATACACACGGCCCACATCAGGCTCCATGCCGGCGTGTCCGCGGATATATCCTTTGAAGTGGTGGCGGAGGAAGAATAGTGGCTGCTGCCGATCCGAGGGTACCTCCCCAAAACCTGGATGCCGAGCGGGCGGTGCTGGGCTGCATGCTCATGTCTGCCAAGGCTTGTGACGAGGCCGTGGTGCGTCTTGCCACGGCGGACTTTTATCGTCCGGAGCACCAGGCCGTGTTTGAGGCCCTCAAGGCTCTCATGCAGGACCGAACACCGGTAGATCTTATCAGCGTGACCGAGGAGCTGCGCCGGGAAGGACATCTGGAAAAGGTGGGCGGCGCAGAGTACCTGACGGTGCTGTACGAATCGGTGGCAGTGGCAGACAATCTGGACTACTATGCCGGAGTGGTGGCGGACAAAGCCAATCTGAGGCGGCTCATCAACGCAGGTACGGAGATAGTGACCCAGGCCTTTGCTCAGGAAAAGAGCTCGGAGGAGGTCACAGAGACTGCGGAAAAGCTGATATTCGACATAGCCCAGAAGAAGAACGAGGACACCCTGCTGGGCATACGGGATATCACCACCAGATTTTATCGTTTTCTCCAGGAGCGCAACACCGTGGATTTCAGCCGGCGGGGCGTGCTGACGGGCTTCACGGAGCTGGACGAAGTGACCAGCGGCCTGCAGCCCGCGAACCTGGTGATAGTGGCGGGCCGTCCCGGTATGGGCAAGACGGCCTTTGCCCTGAACATAGCCCTGCACGCGGCTCTGAGGGAAGAAAAGACTGTGGCCATATTCAGCCTGGAGATGAGCACCGAGGACGTGTATCAGAGGTTCATAGCGTCGGAGATGGAGATGGAGATGAAGGATCTCCGCAACGCAAGGCTGACGGACACCCAGTGGGACAAGATCAATGAGATCAGCGAAGAGCTGCACAACGCCGACAACATCTACATAGACGACAGCGGCCAGCAGTCCAATCTGAGCATACTGGCCAAATGCCGCAGAGTGGTGGCGGACAGGGCTGCGGAAAACAAGAAGAAGCTGGATCTCATCGTGATAGACTACCTGCAGCTGATGCAGTCCGAGAACCGGCGGGCGGAAAACAGGAACCAGGAGATCAGCGAGATAGTCCGGGGGCTCAAGCTCCTGGCCAAGGAAATGGACTGTCCGGTGATGGCTCTGTCTCAG
>JAFZNQ010000019.1 GCA_017552965.1 Abditibacteriota bacterium
GCCCCCGCAAAATCGAATAGATTTTGTGGGGTGAGGCCAGGGCGGGCTGCCCTGCACCCGTCTGCGCCTCAGGGCTGCGCTCTGCGGCGGGGCAGAAAAGAAGCTGCATTTCTGCCTTTTCCGCCTTGCGCCTACGGCGACTCTTGCCCTTCGGCTTGAGCAGGGGCTCTGCCCCTCCCACCCCGGCCGGTCCTGTGTCGGGGCTCGCGGTTCTATTGCAGGGGACTTCGAACCTCACCCCACAAAATCTGCGATTTTGCGGGGACCCCGAGAGTGCCTTCACTTCGTTCAGGGCGCCGAAGTGACGTTTTGCTTGAACGGGACATGCGGAGACAAACGCGCGCCCGTCAAAAAAGAGCCGGCCCGAAGGCTGGTCTCTCGTCAAGGATCCTAATAGGTCTTGTCGGTATCCTTGGAGCGGAATTCCAGATATCTGGTCTGCTCCAGCTCTCCGCTGATGGTCTCGTTGTATCTGGCGGGCCATTCGTTGTTCCAGCCATACACAAAGGCCCACTTGGGCTGGCCGCCCGAAGGGGAAAGGCTGTTGTCCTTGGCCATGATCTTGCTGATGGGCATCACGGTGGCATGTCCGTCGGCGAAGACGCAGGTCACCTTGTCCTGAGGAGCCCACAGGTCGGCCTGTCCGCCCTCGGTAACGTAATCCATGTTATGCCAGGGAGCGACCTCGTTCAGCATCACGTAATCGGCAGGATACTTGACCGTGTTGATGCTGATCTCGCTGTTGCCCAGATACCAGTTGTTGTAGGGGATGGAATATCTGGGTCTGTAGTCCAGATAGCGCTTCACCGCGTTGCAGTCGGCGTTCTTGTCGGCCTGACCGTCGGAAGGGCAGACAAAGAGAGCGCCGTTCTTCACGTAGGGCATCATGATGCCTCTGTAGGACCGGTTCTGTATGTATTCTCTGTGCAGGGCGCTGCCCGGCCAGGGGTTGGCCCAGGGGCCGTACCAGGCTCTGGGGTCGATGCCCGCGCCGGCGGCTTCCACGTAGTTGGAGGCCGGAATCATGTTGTCCCAGTCTGCCAGATACAGCTGAAGGGCGGTGCCCAGCTGCTTGGCGTTGCTGATGCACTGGGTCTGGCGCGCCTTTTCTCTGGCCTGCGCAAACACAGGGAAGAGGATGGCCGCAAGTATAGCGATGATCGCTATGACTACCAATAACTCGATGAGTGTAAAGCCTTTTTTCATGAACTTCTCCTTTGAAAGAATTTGGATTACAATTCCATTATACGCTATAGAAAAAAAAAAAAAAAAAAAACGATTTTACAAAAAAATACCGATAAATTTTTCAAGTATTTTGCGGGCTCTAAAACCGCCGCCGCCCGAACCGGGAAAGCGCTCCCGCGCTCCTTTCGTCAGGAGAGCGATCTCCCTTGTCCCGTTGGGCCGGTCCGTGATCCAGGCTCGCGGTTCTATTGCGGGGGACTTCTTACCGGTGAGGGCACGAGTGGCCCTCACCGCCGAAGTGACGTTGAAAGTGAACGGGACAAACGCGCGCCCCGATTCACGTCATCTCGGCGACAGCGCCACACCCCGCGTCATCTCGGCGGCCGATCCAAACGTCATCTCGGCGGTTTTCCCCTCAGGAAAACCGGTAAGAGATCCCCTTCACACTGTCGGAAAGGCCCGGGAACGGCGGTCTGCCTGCCGCCGGGGGTAAGTATATTTTGTCCCGTCGGGCCGGTCCGTGGCCCGGGCTCGCGGTTCTATTGCGGGGGACTTCGAACCTCACCCCACAAAATCTGCGATTTTGCGGGGACCCCGAGAGTGCCTTCACTTCGTTCAGGGCGCCGAGATGACGTCTGTTGTTGAACGGGACAATAGCGTTTCCGCAGCCCCGCGATACGGCCCCCCCCAACGGCCTTTGGCCGTCGGTCCCCCCACAGATCTCCAACGCCTTCGACTGCGTCTCAGGCGCTGGGATGACGGCGGATAGAGGCTTTCCCCCGATCGGGCGGCATGGTTTCCTCCCTGCAAAATCGCAGATCTTGCGGGGTGACAAAACCGGCGGATTTGTGTATAATGGTCCCGGGGCCGGGCCTTCTCCGTAAGCCAAAACTGCGGCCCCGGGATACTGCATGAAAAAAACCGCTTTGCTCATTCTGATACTGCTCACGGCAGCCTGGGCTGCCGCCGGGCAGGACAAGGGCCCGTTGTCCGCCGTCTATCTGGGAGTGGCAGACTACGGGGCTCCCGCCACGGTGAAGGCCAACCTGCGCCTGTTCCGCTACCGTTTTCTCATAGACGGCGCGGAGGTCCTGCTCCGCATCGACCCGGGCGAAGGGCTGCCCGGCGGCGGGTATGCCTACCCCATCCAGAACCTGCTGAAGGAGGGATATCCCTATCTCATCGGCCTCCGGGAGGACACGGTGGTCTCTGCCGAACCGCTCCCAGTGAAGGACGTCCCCCTGCCGCCCCGGCGGGGCATTCCCGGCCGGCGCACCCTGGGCAATTTTCTCCGGACCGCCTCGGACCCGGTGGGGACTGCCCTCTACGTTTACGGCGGCGGCTGGGACTGGCAGGACGAGGGGGCCTCGGTCCAGGCCCGGACCATAGGGGTCTCTCCGGACTGGGTGCGGTTTTTCAACGGCAGGGACGAATACTACACCTACAAGGAGAAGGACGGGGACAAAAAGAAGGCGGACCCCCGGACCAGCTATTACCCCTACGGAGGCTACAACGCATACTATTACGCCGGTCTGGACTGCTCGGGCTACCTGGGGTGGACCCTCTACAACGTCTTTGAGACCGACAGCGGCAAGGCGGGCCGGGTGGGCAGCGCCACGGGCTTTGCCAAAAGGCTGGCGGAGTCGGGCCTGGGCTCCCTGACCCGGAGCGTAAAGGAGTCGGGCAAGGGCAGATATATCCTGAAGCCCGGAGACGTGGTGAGCATCAGCGGCCACGTGTGGATCAGCCTGGGGGTCTGCGCCGACAACAGCGTGGTGATACTCCACAGCTCCCCCGGCAAAAGCCGCAAAGGACAGCCGGGCGGCGGCGTGCAGATCAGCGCCATAGGCGCGTCCCGGAGCTGCGAGGCCTGCCGGCTGGCAGACAAATACATGGCCCGGCAGCATCCCGAGTGGTACAGGCGCTATCCGGTCATGCTGGTCAGTCCCTCCTCCTACCTTGCCTTCAAGGGCGCCGACACCGGCCGCTTCACCTGGGACCTGTCCGGCAGGCCCGGCGGGCTCACCGACCCGGACGGGGTGGCCCGGATGACCCCGGCGGAGGCGCTGGAGTTCATCTACCGGGGCCGGTGACCTCCTTCACCCAAAACAGACACAGCGGCAGGCGTCTTGCCTGCCGCTGTCCTTGTCTCTCCGCCGGCCGGGCCTAACGGAATTCCGGCTCGGAAAACACGGCCCAGTCAAAATAGTTGTCCTTCATGCTGTCGGCGAAGATCTCCAGATACACGGTCTTGCCCTGCCAGCCGGTCAGATCGGCCTCCAGCTCCCGCCAGCCGGCCTGCTTGATGACGGTCAGGCTCTTTTGGATCTCGCCGTTGACGGCTATGGCAAAGAGCACGCCCTCGGATTTGTCCGCCGCCTCGTCCCGGACGGCGCACTTCACCCTGAAGCTCTTCACGCTGCCGGGCACCCGGCCTATGCGGGCAAAGATGTTGCGGCCTACCCTGGGGGGATGGCTGTCCAGCAGATAGGTCTCCCCGCCCGCCACCTCGAAGCGGCTGTCGGTAAGGTTTCTCCTTTCGGTGACTATCTCCAGCCCCTCGGGAGTGGTCTGATACTGATACCACCAGTCCACGGGCCCGGGCTCAAAGTCGGTGGGCTCCCAGCTCGTGACGAAGCCCTCGGGAACGGTGGTATGGACCTTGACGCCGCCGTCGGTCCGGGTCAGGGAGCCCTTGGCGCCCGCAGCGGCAAAGGTGTAGCCTTTGTCTTCCTTTATCTCAAAATCAAAGCCGTCCAACTTCTCGCATACGGCCGGCTCCTGCAGGCAGGTAAAGTCGTAGGAGGTGTCCCGGGCGGGGCCGGGATCCACGCTTATTTCCAGGTCGATCTTCTTGCCCCTGAAGGGGGTCAGGTCCAGGACCAGGGGCTCGCCCTTCACGGTGAACACAGAGAGAGAGGTCTCCAGGACCTTGTCTCCGCAGGAGGCTTTTACGTAATACCGGGCTCCGTCGGACTTCTGTTCCCCTTCCTCGTTCCTCATGCCCGCCAGGGCCTCGAAACGGCAGGGGTAGGAGGGGAGAGACAGGTTTTTCCAGAGCGCCACGGCCCGGCCCTTTCCCTCGGAGGAGGTGCTGCTCTTCATTTTGAAGGGCGGGTGTATATACAGCCGGTCCTTGCTCCACTCCACCTTGGCGTTCTCTTCCGTGGAGCAGGAGGGGGACCGGAAGAGGACCGTCTCTCCGCCGTCCATCCTGTGGCCCGTATACACGTCCTTGTACCTGAGCAGGTCCATCCTGCGGGTCCCGGCGCGGAACAGGACCAGGTTGTCCTTTTCAAAAAGCTCTACGGCAGTTTTGTCGGAAACGGCGCTTTCCGCGGGGGCTTCCTCTCCCAGGAGATATTTTTTGTCGGGGTCCAGGGCGAAATACTCTCCCGACTTATAGCCGGCCGCCTCATAGAGGACCCTGCCGGTCCTGAAGCGTTCCACTCCCGTCACCTTGCCGGTGAGCAGAGTTTTGCCGTCCCAAAGCCCCCGGAGGCCCTTTTCCTCCCTGACCTCCAGCCTTTCCCCGCTGCGGGCGTCATAGACCATGACGGTGTTTTTGCCCCAGGCGGCAGGGTCAAGGCACATGCGGGGAGCATATTTTTGCCATATGCGGCCCAGGTTCACTATGTAGTCGTACATAAAGGCGTACCGGTCCCGCTCCTCCTTTTTGTGTATGGGCAGGGTGGGTATCACGGCGTAGCGGTCATAGACGTACATCCAGTCCTTCATGAGCTCCGTCTGCTCCACCCGGGGGATGCCCAGATAGCCGACGGGCCGGGTGTAGGGGCTGAACACCGCGCTCGATACGGGCGACGCCAGAGCGGACATAAAGGGATTCACGCTCATGCCGAAATAATCGGCCCCCAGCAGGTGCCTCTGGGCAAAGGACTCGTAGCGGCAGGTGATCTCGTCCAGGCCCTCCCCGGCCAGAGCCACGTCCGGCAGAGCCTCCCGCAGGAGCCGGTGCTCCTCCAGATTGCCCTGCATCATGTTCATGCCGTCTATGAGGCCGTTGGCGTCGTTGTACATCACCAGGGTCTGGTCAGTGAAGAGGGCGTCCAGCTGCAGCTCCTCCACAGCCTTTTTCGCCCTTGAGACAAAGAGCTCCCGCCAGGCCTTTGATGCGGGGTCTATGTAGGCTATCTCCGCCCCCGGCACTTCCACGGTCATGGTGTTTTTGCCGTAGGGGTCCCTCAGGTGGTATTTGGCAAACTCCGGATAGAGGGGGTGGAAGGGCGACAGCCCGAAATAGTTGGTGTGCACCATGACCCGGAAGCCCAGGCTCTTGGCCTTTTTGATCCTCTCCGTTGCAGCGGGGGAGGGCTCGTAGTCCGGATACATATTGTCGTAGGGATGGGCGCGCCATATGGGGAAATAGACCAGGGTCCTGGCCGGGTCCACCAGCTCTGCCAGCTCCTCCAGCAGGGAGGTGTCCGTGTCCGAAGAGTAGTCGTTCACCACGAAATCAATGTCTTCGGTCCACTTGGGCTTGGTCTTGTTCAGCTCAGACAGGCCAAACTTTTTGTCCGCCCACTCTCTGTACAGGTTGGCGCCTGCCAGCCAGTCCCCCTTGTAGCGGACCACCCGCCAGGGACAGGAGTCCAGGGAGGTGTTGCCGTCAAAGGGAGCCTGGGTGTTGGTCTCAAAGTTCAGGGCGAAGACTCCGTCCTTGTGGGAAAGCTGCAGGGTCTTCCAGTACTGCATATCGTCGTCGGCGTGTATGAGCCAGCCCTCGCCCTGCTTCTGTATCAGCACGAACTGGGCCTCCCAGTCCACGGGATAGCTGAACTGCCACTCCCCCTCTATGGAATCGGCGTCGTAGCAGGCGCCGCTGTATTGGGGCACGAAGATGCGGACCCCCTTGTCCTTCACGGCCACGCCCCAGCCGGCTCCCGCCAGGTCCCGGGGAACCCGGGCCCTGACGCTCACGGCGCTTTCGTCCCGGGACAGCTCCGTGAGGGTAAACTCAGCGGTGGCGCTGCCCGCCCGGCAGGACAGGCCGTCGCCCTCGTAGGGGACCAGGGACCGGTCCCCCAGCCTGATGCCGGTCTTCACGCCGGCGGCGTTGGGAGCCCCCGTCAGGAGGGCCCGGCCGGCCTTCAGGCTGCCCACGGGCCCGGCCCAGACAGCCGCCGACAACAGAAGCGCTGCCATTACAGTCAGAATATATCTCATTGTCCTTTTTCCTCGTCTCCGGCATCTATCCGGCATATTCGTTCACAGTGTCCACCATGGCCCGCAGGTTCTCTTCGGGAATGTCGTAGAAGAGATAGTCGCTGGCCGCCACTATATGCTTTCTGCCCCGGGAGGCTTCGATGATCTCTATGGTCTTTTCCCTCACCTCGGCGGGTCCCTTGGTCAGCATCACGTCCAGCCCCAGATTGCCCCGGGTGCAGATGCGGGGGTCTATCTTGGTCAGGGCGTCCGCCAGGCTCTCCACGTTGCCCACGGGCCTGGGGCTCAGGGTCTCAAACAGGTCCATGCCCATCTCGTTGTAAAAGCCCATGGTGAGAAAAGGCTCTATGGGAGAGCATATATGCGAATAGACCAGCAGGCCCTCCCTGTGGGCGTCGGCGGTGGTGACCTGCGAATAGGGCACCAGGAACTCCCTGTAAAAGCGGGGAGAGATCATCTCGCTGCCGGGCCCGCCCAAAAAGACAAAGTCCGCGCCTCCCGCCTTCACGGCCCTGAAGGCCTTTCTGTTGATCTCCAGCACCCGGTCCATGATCCTTCTGCAGCGCTCTTCGTGGTCCATCACCAGCATCACAGTGGTCACCGTGTCGGCAAAGCACAGCATCTCATAGGGCTGCACAGGCCACTGTATATCCAGAGCGCCCCTGTCGCCTATCTGCTCCCGCAGGCTCCCCACAAAGTCGGTGACCGGCCCGAAGTCCGAGTCCAGCACCTTGTCCATATAGTATTCCTGCACGTCCAGGTCCGCCTCCGAAGTCACGGGGCACTTGGTGCGGAAGGAGCCCTTCACCGGCTCCTCCGTCACGCTCTGGGTCAGGACCCCCGCCCGGGTCTCCATCCGGTAGTCCCAGGTGCGGCGGCTGTCGGAGGACGAGCTGGCGGCGAGCTGCCAGGCCAGCTCCGGGTCCAGCATGCCAAAATCTATGCCAAAGTTGTAGAGAGGCACTATGTCATACCTGTCCAGGGTGTCCGTCAGGTCCTGCAGGGTGGTCTCTCCTATCCATCTCTTGCCGGCGATCTTGGTGTCATAGCCGGCGCCGGCGCCGATCTGGGGCGAGCAGAACTGCCTGCCCCCATGCTTGACGTAGTCTATGAATCTTTGTCTCTGAGTCATCACTCGGTTCCTCTTATCTCTTTTATTCTCGGGGCCAGTCTGCAGCCGGCCCTTTTTGTCAGGGTAAGTCTGTAGGCGGTGACGCCCCGGGCGTCCACGGAGCCTCCCAGGGTGACGGCGGAATAGGGCTCCGTTTTCTGTTCCAGGAGCGTCCGCCAGCCCTCCGGGGTCCTGCCCTGCAGGGTCAGGGACTCCGCCTGCCTCTCGCCGGTGTCGTCCGCCTGCAGCAGGACCTCTATCCGCCCGGGGGCGGGGCCGCCCGCGGGGGCCCACTCCAGATAGTATTCCTCCGCCCCCGTGTCCGCAAACAGTATGCCGCCCTTCTCCGCCGCGCCGAAACGGCCCTCAAAGGCGTCCCGGACGTCGCAGCCGGCAAAGAGGGGCGAATGCCCCTCCACCCGTATCCTGTCGTGGAAAAACAGGTTGTCCGAGGGCAGGGGCGTATAGACCCCGCCCTTCCGGCAAAAGTCCTTCACCAGGGCCATAAAGGTGTATATGTCCGTCTGGACAAACTCCCCCTTCCCCGACAGGAGCTCCATGAACTCCTTTTGCTCCGACGGGGTCCACAGTATATGCCGCA
>JAFZNQ010000020.1 GCA_017552965.1 Abditibacteriota bacterium
GCAATAGCTGTGAGACTTATCTTGAGAACGGCTGGCTGTTTTGCTAATGATGCAGGAACACTGTCTTTTATCGTAAAGTACGATGACAACTCAACGCGGGAAAGAACCTTTTGTGGCAAATTTGATTTTGGCGAATTCTTTGCTATCGTCAAAGAGATGATACCACCTTGCGAAAAGTCTCCTCAGATTATTTATTCCAGTGAAGTGTATGTTGACCTCGATCGATAAAAGAGATGCCTTACCAAGCCGGAGAAGGGTATTGAGCCGGTGATAGCGTGATGCCTGTTATTGGACTGAAAAATGACTGTGTGCACGGTTTTGTCAATCCTGTGTATGTTCGTTGTTCCGGGACGAGGCGACACGATTGAAATAATAGAGTGAGATTGAGAAGCCAGTCTGTAGGAATGTAGACATAATCTAAGTAAGTGATAAAGAGGCAAGTATGACTTGTCTCAAGCGCGGAAAGAGGGGTGGCTATTACCGCCTGTCCTGATAAATGCTATGATATGGATATCGTTTTTTTTAGGAGTATAATATGCCGGTTGATCAAAAAAATATAGTCAGCAAAATGTCCTGGTTCACTCACACAGCCGCCAAAGAACTGTGTACATGGCTGAAGAGGCGCATGCCTCGTGATGGAGGCGATTGGTGGCAAGATATGGTGCTGGATAATCTGAGCCAGTCTGAGAGGCTGATCGTTCAGGAGAATCATTATTCAAAGCTTGATGACCTGGATCTTGCTATGCTGCTGCGTGTGACAGATAAAAACTGGAATTATTTCGCTCAACCTGGCTCTTTTTGGCATTCGGACAGAGAGTGCGTAAAAGAAATGATCAGAGTCCGCAACAGGTGGGCTCATCCATCTGCTGAACTGACCGGTAAAGACGCTATCATTCAGGATCTTGCCACACTGAATGATTTTTTTGATTTTGTGATGCCCGAAAACACGTATTCTTCTGACATCGCCTCATTCAGGACGTCGGTAGCAAATATGTCATTTGCAGAACCGGCTCCGCAAGCGGTTGTGGTGCCGACAGTCACGGTATCCGAGTCTGACTCCGGCATCCATGAAAAAGACGAGGTATATCCGGTGAGCGATCCGGATGCCAGAGGCCTCGTTGTGTCAATAGTCGAATCGGGCGGCCATAAGGAATATTCGGTATTTATCAACAACGGCTTTAGTACTTTTTACGAAGGTCAGATACGCAAAGTTGCCCCAAAGGCGCCTTATACTGAGATAGACAAAGACACTCTTCTGTCCCGACTGACGGCATATGAGATCAACCACCCATCGGCCGGCAGTCTCTATTCAATGAACGCCGCCAAGATCGACTATGTGCCTTATCAATTCCGTCCGGTGCTCAAGCTGATACGTTCCGACGAGCCCAGGATCCTGATAGCCGACAGCGTAGGCGTAGGCAAGACCATTGAAGCAGGCCTGATCATCAAAGAGCTGGAGGCCCGCAGCGACCTTGAAAAGGTGCTCATCATCTGTCCGAAGCCCCTGGTGGCAGAGCGCAAATGGGAGCTGGAAATGAAGCGCTTTGAGGAGAATGACTTTGTCACCCTTGACAAACAGCTGCTCACGCGGGCGATAGAGGATTGCCACCTGGATGAGACCTGGCCCCACAAATACAACAAAGCGATAATCCCATATTCCGTGTTGGACAGTACTATATATGAAAACCTTGCCGAAAAGGAGTGGCATCGCGGTCATATGGGGCTTGATCCCGCGCCGCACTTTGACCTGGTGATCATAGACGAGGCTCATCACATCCGCAAGGGCACCATGATGAAGGATAAGGCTTTTCAGTACAAATGCATCCACTATCTTTGCGAGCACGCTTCGGCTGTGGTGATGCTTACAGCAACTCCATTGCAGACGGATGATGATGACCTGTTTACCTTGCTGAATCTGCTGAGGCCCGATCTCATATTGGACAAAGAAGTGTTTGCTATGATGATGAGGCCCAACCAATACATCTACAATTGTTCCTGCGCCATTCGCAGCGGCGCTAAGGATTGGGCCCGGACAGCCATAGACGAACTGAAAAAGGTAACAACCACTGACTGGGGCGAGAATGTCATTGCCAGGAACCCTCTTTACGAGGACATCCTGTCGCGTCTGGCAAATTGTATCGGTCTGACCGACAAAGACCGGGAGCGCCAGGAACGCGTGAGCCTGGCCTATGACGTGGAGTCGTTGCATACCCTGAACAATATGCTCAACCGTACCCGCAGAAAGGACATAGAAATGAACTTCTGCACGCGGCGCAGCTACACGGTGTCTGTCAAATTTACGGAGAGACAGCGGGAGCTGCATGACGCCTTGCTGAACTTTGAAGAATTCGCCCTGAACAAGATCCACAACAGAGGCGTCAAGTTTATGATGAGCACCATCAGGCGTCAGGCCTCCAGCTGTATCTTCGCTCTCGCGCCTTACGTTAACGACCTTATCGAAAGGCGAATGGATCGAATAGACCTCGATTTTGATGATGACGACCTGGAGATCAGAGACGTTGTCTTCACCGGAGAGGAACTCTTGGCTATGCTTGCTGAAAAGCTGCTGACACTGTCAAAGGACCTGCCCGAAGAAGACCCCAAGTTTGACAAGATCATCGAGATCATAGAGGAAAAACAAAAACAGCAGAACAACAAGATCATCCTGTTCAGCACCTTCCGCCGTACACTTGATTATTTGGAAGATAAACTGAAGAAGAGAGGATACAGGGTGGCGCAGGTCCACGGCGGAATAAGAGACGAAGAGCGCCGGCAACTGACCAATCGGTTCAGGATGGACAAAAACGACCCCGATGCGCTGGATATACTGCTCTTTACCGAGGTGGGCTCCGAGGGCCTGGACTACCAGTTCTGCGACACCATGATCAACTATGACCTTCCCTGGAACCCTATGAAGATCGAGCAGCGCATAGGACGCATCGACCGCCGCGGCCAAAAGAGCGAGGTCGTCCACATATACAACGTCATCACCGAAGACACGGTGGATGCAGAAATATACGAGCGCTGTCTCTTGCGAATAGGGATATTTGAGCGAAGTATCGGCGAATGCGAAGCGATCCTTGCCGACATGAGCAAAGAGCTGAACACGATAGCTTCCGGAGAGCTGACCGATGAAGAGCGTCAAAAAAAGCTGCAGCAACTGGCTGATAATGAGGTGAGGCAGATCCAGGAGGAAGCTCGCAGAGAAGAAGACGAAAAGGCTTTGTTCGGTTTTTCATTTGCAAGGACTGCTCACGCAAAAGATCTCAAAGACGCGGAAAGTCTGTGGGTGTCGCCGCAGGCGATCCGCAGGCTGATAGTCAGGTATTTTGCGGACAGGCTGGGAGACAAAGAAGTCTTTAGCGGAAAGCAGATGCAGCTTGGTAAAGAGTCAAAGCAGGCTCTGCTGGAAGACTATCGCAAGCTGCCAAAGAGCAGCTCGAGTGTTTATGCTGCATGGGCGGCCTATCTGAAGGACTATTCGGCAGACAAACGGTGGCACCAGGTCGCCTTTACTCCGGAAGACGCAGACGTGGAGCCAAAGCCCTTTTTCTTCACTCCTACTCATCCTTTGGTGAAGCAGGCGGCGCGTCACTTTTCCGACAGTTCCGAGTCGTTTGTCCGTCTGACATGCATTTCAGATACTTTGCCTGCCGGAGTGTATCCTTTTTCGCTTTACGGCTGGACTTACAAGGGCCTTTCGCCGAGATACAGGGTAGTTCCCATATGTGAGGACCCCGAGATCGGCAGCGAGTTCGGAGAATTGCTGCAGTTCGCAGAGTCGTCCGCAGGGACTGATATGCCTGCCAAAGAAACCTGGGAGAAGCTTGACGGGATTCAATACACTCGGTGGCAGAGCGAGAAAGAGAAGTATCTTACGGATATCAGGAAGAACGCAGATTACAAGCTGGAAAGCCTGAAGAGCAGCTTTGGCAAGAGACGGGCTACTTTGGAGTCTCAGATCAGAGAAGCAGAGAATGCAAAGCTCCGCAGAATGTTTGAGGGCGAGCTGGAAAAAGCCCGGGCTCAATACGAGCGCAAAACAGAGGAGATACGGCAGCGCGCGGAGAGCGCAGACATACATACGGCTAATATCGCGCACGGCGTGATTGAAATAAGGAGAAGCTGATGGCTAATGACATTGATATTGTTAGAAGCTACATAAATGCATTGGGAGTCATTGTCCGCCTATATACAGACAGAACTCATTTTTTATACGAGCTGCTGCAGAACGCAGAGGATGCTTTGGCTACACGTATCCGTTTTGTGCTGAAGCCAGACAGGTTTGAAGTGTTTCACAACGGCAAGCCTTTTACCGAAGCAGACTATAAAGCTATACGCGATGTGGGTAATTCCATTAAGGCTGAAGATATCAACAAGATCGGCGAATTCGGGGTGGGGTTCAAGTCTGTATATGTGATCTGCTCCGAAGTATTTCTTTACAGCGACCCCGGGCATTATAAAAAAGAGTGCGATCCGGATACGATGCCGCGGTTTGCAAAAAGAATACACGAGTTTTATAAATCGAAAGATTTAGAATACGAAGATCTGCCCGGGCGTTTTACCACCAGGTTTGTGTTTCCGTATTGCGTAGATAAACAGTATTCCGGATACAATAATACGGCCGAGCTGAAAAAAGATATTTCCAACAGATTGATGGAGCTCGGACAAAAGACGCTTCTCTTTATGAAGAATCTGAAAGCCATTGAATACAGCTTAGAGACAGATGGCGAGTCGTATGAGGGCAAATACAGCCTGAAAAAAGAAGCGGTCAAGCTGAAAAACGATATGGTAAACAACGTGAGCCTGCAGATCGTTTCGCCTGACAGCGAGTCTGAAGATGAGACCAGTTACCTGCATTTTTCGCGTCCTATTCCCGATGGATCCGGCAGGACCGTGGATATTGCGTTCCCGGTCGAGCGTGAAGGAAACGGTTTTCAGTGCATAGACGAGGACAATCCGTATGTGTACGTGTATTTCCCTACGGGAACGAGGAGCGATCTGAACTTCATTGTGCAGGGGCCTTACGGGACAACGCCCGACAGGAGCGGCATTCCCATCAACGAGGACAACCAAAAGCTTGTAAAAGAGACTGCCAGGTTGTTGCATGACAGCCTGATCATATTGAGAGACAAAGGCTGGCTGAATATGAGCTTTATCAAGATGCTGCCTTTGAAAAAGAGATATACCGGTCTGTTTGATCTGTTGTACGATTCGACGAACCAAATGTTTAGGGGTGAAGCGATCATCCCTGCCCAGGTTCCGGGTAAGTATGTATATGCAGACAATGCCAAGCTTGCAGACGGCAGGGCCTTGATCAGGCTGTTGGACGATTCCAAGCTGACGAGATTGATCAGCAACGGCATATCTTATAGATGGCTGCCTGAAGATGTGACCAAGAACAACAAAGAGTATGATGAGGTGTTCAGGTACTTTACAAACGACCTGAATATTGAAGCTATAGAGGTCTCGGATCTGGTAAGACTCATTGGTCAAAATGAGGACTTTCTCAAAGGCATGCCGGACGAGTGGCTGGTGGATCTTTACAAGCTCTTTAACAACAATCCTGCTCTGTTTACGCGCGGCAGAAAAGAAAACAAGAATACGCTGACCAAGATCAAATTCATCAAAAGCTCAACAGGATATTTTTATGCGCCATACAAGCAAATTGATCCTGATTGTATTCACAATCTGTTTCTTCCTCCAAAAAACGGTCAGGAATGCGATGGTATCAAGACAGTAAAGCGAGAATTGTACGAGGGGTGCCCCGAGTTCTTCAAGGACGTGCTGAGAATCGATGAAGCTGACGATGTTGACATAAGAATAAGGAAGATCAAAAGAAGGTGGATACAAACCGAATGGGACCAGTCGAATAGCTCTCAGTATATCGAGGATACGGCTTTCCTGATAGAGTATTATGATGCTTATCCTGAAGTTAACGAAATGCTTGATAAATACTTGCGCATAGTCTGCAGTGACGGCACGATGCAAAGCCCGAGAGCAAGACATATCTTTACCCCTGTATCATCAGACGGTATAGATATTGAGGGATATCTGCGCAACCTGGGATTGGAACACGTCTTCTTTTTGGATTTGCAGCTGTACGAAAGACACGGCATTTCAGTTGACATGTTGAAACAGTTTGGCGTCAAGGATTCGGTGGAGTCCTACAAAGGCACTGTCGATCTGACCTTGTTGTATATTGACCCCGTGCTGAGTTACGTAAAAGCCAATCCGGAAGAACCTGACGCCAAGGTCAAATCCGCGACAATAATGAAATACCTCATTAAAAACAAAAATACGCTGGAATTCAAGTCTACAGTCTGCGAAATGGTCATAAAGCTGCTGACAAGACAATGGGTATTTACCGGGTCCGGCGTGGTTTCGTATTCACGAGACATCTATGTAGATGAGTTGGATCAAGAGGTATACGACTTGCCATTGCCGCGAGTTGTTGAAAAGTCACTGGAGTTCAAAGAAAAAACCGATCAGCTAACAAAAATACTGTCTGACTATGAGTCCCTGTCGGCGGAAGAAAAAGAGCTGCTAAAAGCAAAATTGGGTATTAAGGAGCCGGCCGGTACCAAACAGGAAAAGCCTGCTGAAGACGAAACTTTTCCGACCCGTCCGGTCAGGAATTGGGAAAGGATCAAACTGCATGCTCAGGACAAATACTGGTCTGCCGCCTCTGTCAGATATGTTCAGAAGATGCGAAGCGTCAGAGAATCTGCGATTCCGGGACTGAAACGGTCTTATTTAATTAATTTGTACGGCAAGCAAGGCGAATCGGCTTGCCAGATGTGCCATGAATTCAAAAGAAAACGTGAGTCTGTGCAGCTGTTGAAGGTGGCCGAAAAAGAACTGGAGCCTTTGAACCTGAACCTTTGTCCCGATTGCGCTGCCGAATTCCGCCAGCGCAGATATTCCGACGAGTTTGTGAATCGTATCTGCAAACAGATACTTGAACTGGATGAAGATGCGATGCAGGCCGATGAGCCTGTGGTGATCAGCCTGGATGATGACTGTGAGCTGTGGTTTACCGGTAGGCATGCCGCCGAGATACGGGAACTGCTGAAGCTGGCTGATGAAGACAAGGAAGATGCAGAAGAGAGCGAAGAAGAAGATTGACGGAGTCTCTGACGGCGGGGGGCGAGATGACAACTAACGAAAGTAGCTGCATATTTGAATTTATGTCCCGACTCGCATTTTACTGCGGCGGACAGCCAGATGGAGAGTCAATAGCTGTTTATCGCTCCGGCGAGGTGATCAAATATGAATACGTGTTTGGAGACGATCGGCCGGTTTCAGAGAGAGTCTTGGCAAAAAGTCCTGATTTGGCGAAAAAGGTGATCGAGATAATAGAAAGAAACTCCGGGCTGCTGAAAACTATTCCTGATCGTCTGAATAATATGTCATTCGATGGAACCTTGGATTTTTTTAGATTCGGCGACAAGGTAATATCCGGCTTGAATATACACAGATATAATATCAAATACTTCCGAGAAGCGTTTCGCGATCATCCCGAGGCTCTCCGAAGCATGGAACATGGGAACCTTGTTCTTGACATCTATAATGAGATAGTCGAAGAGATAAACAGGCTGGTACCGGGCGCCGATATGGATGTTTTTATGGAAGAGTTTCCGCCTCATAAAACAGAGTAATGATTTATGCCGGAAGTAGTTCGTGGGAGTATTTTGGTTCTTCGGATGTGCAGGGATAGATAGATGACTGTGTGTACGATCTTGCTTTTGGCCGCGCTGCTGCTGCCGGTGATGGCGTGGGCCCGGGCTGACTTTGACATGGGTCCCCTGGACAGGTACATCGGCCGTAAGAGAGCGGCGTGCGGTATCACGGGCCTGTGTATGTTCGTTGCTCCTGGATGCGGCGATGCGATAGGCGAAATAAACAGGGAGAGCCAAGAGGCTCTCGACCGGGCTGTAGCCTGCAAAAGGATCATGCAACGGGAGAATAGCATAACGGAGTGGGATGAGGCTTTGGAAATACTTGATACGCTGAGCGACTTTCCGGAGAGAGCAGTCTTTTCCCGGTACTGTCACAGGAGCATCAGCCGCATTCATGCGGAAGTGAGGGCGCGGCGCATCCGGGCCTTTGCGCCGCTGTTGGCGGTGGCAGTCCTGGCGGCTGTTGCGGCTTTGGCGCATTTCGTGATCATCCCCCACAACAGATACCACAAGGCCATGGAATACTACAACGCCGGCCAATACTCCAAGGCGAGCGATATATTCATTACTCTGGGGGGCTACAAAGACAGCATCGGGATGGAGAAGAAGTCGCGCCTTGAAGACTTTTACGCCAAGGCCATGCGCCATTTTGCAAACGGCAATTACAGAGACGCGCTGGTTTTGTTTGCCCCGCTGCACTACAAGGACAGCGACCAAATGGCGGCGGAGGCGGAAAAGCGCCTGTATTCAAAGGAATACGTCCCGGCTGCGGGCTCCGGCGTTCCGAAGCCGGGGGACATCGTGGTCTTCGGCAGCTACCCCTACGCCAAAGACGGCAAGGAAAAGCCCGTGGAGTGGCTGGTGGTGGACGATCTGGAAGAGGAACAGGAATGGGACTCCGAAAAAGGGGCGTATATACCCAAAAACTACTACACTCTGATAAGCTGGAACGTGCTGGACGCTTTTCCTGCCGAAAAACAAAGCCTGGAATGGCACGATTCGTATGTCCAAAAGTGGCTGAACTCGGAATTCTTGAATAAATGCTTCAGCAAGCAGGAGCAGGCCAAGCTGGTCCCCCTGAAATGTGTGTATTATGATCCGGCCGTTTATAAGCTCGCCCGTGATGAATACGGCGCGTATATGGATTGGAACAAGGTGGAGCGTTACAAAAGGGTCTCCCGGGACAAGGTGGTTTTGTCCTACAGCAATCCGGGCTCGGGCAGGTCGTGCAATCAATGGACTTATTTTGAATCAGCAGCTCAGCGAAAGACCAGTCCCACGCCTTATGCTGCCGGCAAGGGTCTGAAGCTCGAGGCCGATGGCTGCTGCCCCTGGGCCTTGCGGACGGTAGCCGATTTTGGAGACTTTGCGGGGCCGGTTGAAATAGACTGGGGGAAGCAGTATTCCCACGTGAACGGGTTCGGATCGCCGTGCATAGGGGAGTATTCGCCGAAATATACTGCCATGGGGATACGCCCGGCGATATGCGTCAGAAAAGGGACCCGGCTGGAGATAAAGGGCAGGATAGCCAGGGAAATCTTTGGGGCTGATAAAGAGAATAATACACAAGAGCCTATAAGTTACTATCCTGATCGGAAAGTAAAGAGGGGGGATATTATAACTTTCGGCAGGACTGATCAGGACGGCACAAAACTAATGATCCGGGATGCTATCGAAGAGCTTATAGAATGGATCGTGCTGGACGTCAAAGACAGGAAGATATTGGTGGTCAGCAGGGATATCCTTCATTGCTTTTATCCCGAGATGCGGTCTGATGAGGGGTTTGACGATAGAGATCCGAATGCTTATTACAAATACCTGAATGAGACCTTCTACAAGGATTCATTTGACGATTTGCAGAAATCTTGGATCCTTTCCTCTACCCATTTTTATAGAGTTGAAGGCGAGTCGGAAAACACCTATAGGAAATCTGAAAAGCTTTTTTCTCTTTCGCTGCATGAGCTGGATATGTATTTCCCATCCGCCGAAGCTCGAAAAAGCAAGTGGACGAAGTCAATACCCGTAGAGATAAAGGGAGGGTTCTTAGGTTTGTATGCTGAAGATACAAGTTGGATAGAAGAGTCTCGGGGCGGGTGGTTTACTTCGAGAAACAATCGTTATTCGGAAGCGGCTGTGAACTCGGAGGGGAAGATAGACCAATATAATCTGCAGGAAGACATTCCCGCTGTCCGTCCCGCCATGTGGCTGGAAAACGAACATGCCAAAGACGACGGGAAGTTTTCCAAAGAATGCTACAAGGAAATGGAAGAGCAGGAAAAGCTGCTGCTCAACGACTTGTTGCTCTGGTCCGATATGTAGCAGCAATCAATAAAGGAGGCAAGACCTATGCCAATGTCAGAAGAAGTGACCGTGACCTGTCCCAAATGCGGGAAGACGGGGTCCTTTACCCTCTGGACCAGCCTGAATATAGCTGCCGACCTGTACCCGGAGAAAAAGGCTCAGGTGCTGGACGGCTCCCTGTTTCAATACCCTTGCCCACAGTGCGGCAAAAAGACCTGGGCAGAGTATCGCATGCTCTACAATCACAACGAGGACAAGGTCATGGTATATGCAGAGCCCGATTATTCGCCCGCTCACCAGCCGATGATACAGGAGCTGATGGATACGCTGACTGCTGACGGCTACGTGGTCCGGGTGGTCCCCAACATCAACTCGCTGAGGGAAAAGGTACTGATATTTGATGACGGGCTGGATGACAGGATCATAGAGATAAACAAGCTGTATATGCTGGTTGCTATGATACAGGACGGGGACGAGCATTTGAAGGCGCCGGGCGGTTGCAAGATGTATTATGCGGGCGGAAAGGGAGTGAAAAACCTGCTGATCACTGCCGATGGGGTGCCGGATCTGACTGTGGACATCTCGGGACTGTATAAGGAATTGGCGATCCCCAAGGTCCTGGAACACCTTCCGCCGCTGGAAAAAAGCGGCCCGGTGATCGACAGGGCGTGGGCTGCGGAGTATTGCAACGCGACCAAAGCCCTGAAGGAGCACGGGTGTCTGTAGGGGAGAAGAAGCGCGTTCTGCCCCGCGATATGGCCCCTCCCACCAGACGCCTCCGGCTTTGCCGGAGCAAGGAAAGCGTCTGGCGGGCCCCACCGTGGATCCCTTACCCCAAACCGCGTAATGCTGACGCATTACACATATGCGGTTTGGGCCGAGATGACGCGGGGTGTGGGCTGTATTGCTTTGTCCCGTTGGGCCGGTCCGTGGCCGCGGCTCGCGGTTCCATTACAGGGGATCTCTTACCAGTGAGGGCATGAGGAGCCCTCACCGCCGAGATGACGTTGAGTTTGAACGGGACAATGCCAGCCGCCGGGATGACGATACTGTCTCTTTCTCCGCCGAGTGGCCCCCCCAATGCCTGCGGCATCGGTGCCCCCACAGATCTCCAACGCCCTCACTTCGTTTCGGGCGCTGGGATGACGGCGGAGAGCCGGGATGACGGCGGGTGGAGGCGCGGGGTATTAGCGTCCCGGCGCCGGGAACGCAGCACAACAGCATATTTGAATTAGTCTGATCATAAAGGAGACAATGATGAAGATCAGTTTGCATCGCGATTCTGTCACAGAGATCTATGAGGGGCTGGACAAGTCTGCTTATCCCGAATCGGCCGGGCTGCTGGAGGATATACTCGATGGGAGTATAGACCTGTTGGAGGATCCCGGCAATGTGGCCGACGAGCTGATGTATCGGTGCGATATGCCGGGGCCACTGCCTGCCGAGCTGCTGGAGCTGGCCGTGGTCATGTATGAAGAAGCTATGGACGAGGACTTGTATGGCTGGGATGACGGCGCAGCGGCCAACAATCTGGGCGCTCATTACTACAACGGCGCCCGGGGGCTGCCTCAGGACTTTGCCAGAGCTGTGGAGCTGTACAAAAAGGCTGCGGCCCAGGGCAGCAGCACCGCCCGTGAAAACCTGGGCTATTGCTACTATTACGGCCGGCACGTAGCCAAGGACTACGAGGAGGCCTTTCGTTGGTTCTCCATGGGCGCATTTTTGGGCGAATCGGGATCGCTCTACAAGATAGGCGATATGTATCGCAACGGGCTGTATGTGGAGCAGAGCGACAGGATGGCTTATTTGATCTACCTGCGCTGTATCAACGATATGCCCGACGATGACAGATCCTTTGCAGCAGGGCCGGTATATCTGAGGCTGGGGGATATGCATCTCAAGGGCCTGGGTACCGCGGTCGATCCGGCGAAGGCGCTGGATTGCTATCAAAAGGCAGAATACTATCTGACGGTGATGGTCAACAAGGGCGAGTATATGTACCGAAAGAGTCTGGAGAGCGCCATTGCCGGGCAGGATAAGGCGCGGCAGGCGATGAAAGCAACAACCGCCCCGGAAAGGGGTCTCGATTGATCGGCAGAAAACCAACGTATAAAGGAGAAAAAAAGTGGATGAAGAAGAATTCAGAAAAAACTATCCGTTTGCAGATACAATAGTGTGGTGTCTGAAGTGCCGCAGGAAATGCGGGGTGTATACTTCATATCGCAGAGGCCCGGCCTGGGAAGATCCCTCTCCGGTACCCTGCGACCCTTATGATGACGAGCCTTCTTTCAAGTGCTGCCGGTGCGGCAACAGGGATCAGCGGCGATTCATGGTGATCTATGTCTGTTACGCCGACAGCCTGGAGATAAAAATGATCTCCGGTTATTCGGACTTTTGTGAAAAGTACAGGCAGAGTACCTTGGAAGAGCTGTCACAAGCCGGGATCGTGACAGAAGGGTGGCTGACACGCTATGTGCCTGACTTCAACAGCCTGACGGAAAAGAGACGCATATTTGAAGATCGTCTGGACGACAGGGTCATAGAGATGGCAAAGGTGATCGTGTCAGACGAACTGGTCGGCTCATGCCCCGGGTATATCACTGCGCCGGGCGGGTGCAGACTGTATTACAATTGGGAAGCCGGAAAGAAGCTGCTGCTGGCGCGCGCAAAAGGGCTGCCGGTCGTGAAAACAGACATCACCGGGCTGTATGAGGAGATCGGCAAGTCCGACACTTTTGCGAAGCTGCCGCCTCTGAGAGAGTGCGTGCCAATGATCGACAGAGAGTGGGCGGCCGGGCAGATGCAGGCGGAGAAGCCGGAATGACGCGGAGGGCGGCAGAGATGACGCGGGGTAGTGGCAAGTTCTTCTCGTCACTGCTGAGGCCGGATGATGCTTCTCTCCGCCGTCATCTCGCGCCTGAGACAACCCCCCGCGTCATCTCGGCCCGGCAGGCAATATGATAAAACGCGTAAGCGTTCTGCCTGCCGGGGTAAGAGATCTATGGAGGGTCCGCCAGCCCGTTCCTTACTCCCGCTTGCGGGAGCGGGCTGGTGGAAGGGGCCATATCGCGGGGCGGAACGACTTCGGGGCTTTGACTGTTCTCCGCCTTTGTACGGCCCCCCCAACGGCTTTCAGCCGTCGGTGCCCCCGTAGATCTCTTACCGGAAATGGCCAAACGCTCTGCGTTTGATATGTTGCCGTTTTGGCCGGGATGACACGGGGTTGGGGCTGTTTTTCTTTGTCCCGTTGGGTCTGTCCGAAACCGCGGCTCGCGTCTTCGTGACAGGGGATCTCTTACCGGTGAGGGCATGAGGAGCCCTCACCGCCGAGATGACGTTGAGTTTGAACGGGACAATGCCAGCCGCCGGGATGACGATACTGTCTCTTTCTCCGCCGAGTGGACCCCCCAATGCCTGCGGCATCGGTGCCCCCACAGATCTCCAACGCCATCGACTGCGTCTCAGGCGCTGGGATAAC
>JAFZNQ010000021.1 GCA_017552965.1 Abditibacteriota bacterium
GGCCCCCCCCCAATGCCTGACGGCATCGGTCCCCCCGTAGATCTCTGAGCGTCCTTGGCAGAGCCAATGGCGCGAGATGACGGCAGAGCGCTCTTCCGCTCGGCGGAGAATGAAGAGTGCTCTGCTCCCTTCCTTGTCATCCCGGCACACGGTATTTATAAAGCCTTGGGCAGGCGCGCAGCGCCTGCCCAAGGCGCCTTTTACTCCGGCAGCGCCCCCACTATTTCGTGGGGCGCGTAGGGCTCTTCCAGATACAGCACGTCTTCTGCGGTCAGCGTCAGATCCGCCGCCCGGACGGCGTCATCAAAGTGGGCCGCTTTTGTGGCGCCGACTATCGGCGCGGCCACTCCCTTTGCGTAGTGCCATGCCAGGGCGACGCAGGTCATGGTGACCGAGTATTTTTCTGCCAGGGCCGCCACGCGCTCTATGATGAGCATGTCGTTGTCCTTTGCCCGGTCATACTTGTTTTTGAGTACCTTGTCTGTGCCGCTGCGCCTGCTGTCCGAATCCCATGTCCTGCGGGTCAGGTGTCCGCCCGCCAGGGGGCTGTAGGGGATCAGCGACACGTTGTATTGACGGCACACGGGTATCAGCTCCCGTTCGTCCTCACGGTAGAGCAGATTGTAGTGATTCTGCATGGCGGAAAACAGGGTCCAGCCGTTTTGTTCGGCGGCTGCCTGCATGTTGTGGAACTGATAGCCGTACATGGCCGAAGCGCCTATGGCCCTGACCTTGCCGGCCGCGACCAGCGAATGCAGCGCTTCCATGGTATCCTCAATGGGGGTGCCGTAGTCAAAGCGGTGTATCTGATACAGGTCCAGGTAGTCCGTCTGCAGACGGGCGAGGGTGCCGTCTATCTCCCGGAGTATAGCCTCTCTGCCCAGCCTGCCTTCGTTGAAATACACCTTTGACGCCAGCACGGCCCTGTCTCTGGGGATGCCCAGGCTGCGGAGGGCCCTGCCGATGTATTCCTCGCTGGTGCCACCGCTGTAGCAGTTGGCCGTGTCTATGAAGTTGACCCCGCGGTCAAAGGCCCGGGCGATCATATCCCGCGTGGCGGCGGGGTCCAGCGTCCATTGGTGAAAAGCCTCCGAGGCCTGCCCGAAGGACATGCCCCCGACGCATATCCGCGACACTTTTATGTCAGTGTTGCCGAGAGTGGTGTATGTCATTTGCCCTGAGCCTTTTTCATCATCTCTTTGCCGGCGTTCCAGGCCTTGCCGGCCCTGGCGCCCGCCGTGTAGTAGCCTGAACGGAACTGGTCAAATATGAGGGCGTCCAGCTTTTCCGGGTCCACCTTGCCGTCCTCCGCCAGCACGCTGTCGTCGGCGCTGACGTTCACTATGCGCCCGATCACCCCGTGAAAATGGTCTGTGGACACGATCTCCGCCAGCTCGCACTCCAGCGCCACGGGAAACTCGGTGACTATGGGCGCGTTGACGCGGGCGCTCCTGACCGCGTGATAGCCGGAGCGGACAAACTTGTCGGGCATCTTGTTGCCCGTGGCAATGCCGAAAAAGTCGGCGCCGTCCATGTGCGCCCTGTCCGCGATGCTCACGGTAAAAGCCTTTGAGACGCGCACGTTTTGAGTAGTCTTGTGGTCTTCGTCGATGCACAGGGCTATCTTGTCCATGCCGCATATGGTGCCCCAGGCGGCGTTCATCACGTTGACCGTACCGTCGCCGTCATACGCGGCCACCATCAGTACCGGCATGGGGAATACAGCCGGCAGAACTCCCAGATCTTTTCTCATCAGTGTCTCCTTGCAATATACTTTTTGTGATCCCGCGGGCAGCCTGCGGCGCCGCCGCAGCAGGGCAGGGGGCAGTCCCAGGCGTGTCCCCGCACTTCTATTTTAACACATATTGAGCCATTCTCCGCCGTCATCCCGGCTCTCCGCCGTCATCCCGGCGGTCGCGACTTGTTCGCGACCGTTGGAGATCTGTGGGGGGACCGACGGCTGAAAGCCGTTGGGGGGGCCACTCGGCGGAGAAGGACCAAGTGTCGGATCCAGTCCTCCCGGGCCTGTCCCGTTCAAACACAACGTCACTTCGGCGGTGAGGGCGTTCTGCTCTCACCGGTAAGAAGTCCCCTGTGATAGAAGGTCGAGCCACGTCCATGGACCGGCCCAACGGGACAGAGA
>JAFZNQ010000022.1 GCA_017552965.1 Abditibacteriota bacterium
GATCTCGGGGGAGGACCCGGTCCTCGGTCCTGACATAAAGACCAGATAAGAGCACGGACCGTTCCGAGGATGAAACAGTTTTCTTTACCTCGTGCCGTTCCACAGCTCGTTCAGGCAAGGGGGGCTTCCCCCCTTCGCATACCCCCCTTTTTTTCGTGGGTATTGCATATTTTGCCCCAGCGAAACTTTTTTCGCCGGGGACCCCGTACACACCCGCCCGGGTTGAACAGCTCGTCTCCGGACCACTCTCCTCGGGGCCCCCGCAAAATCGTTCAGATTTTGTGGGGTGAGAGCGACCGGGGCGGGCTGCCCTGCACCCGTCTGCGCCTCAGGTCTGCGCTCTGCGGCGGGGCAGAAAAGAAGCTGCATTTCTGCCTTTTCCGCCTTGCGCCTGACGGCGACGCTGGCCCTTCGGCTTGAGCAGGGGCTCTGCCCCTCCCACCCCGGCTTGTCCTTGGCGGACGATCGTCTCTCTTTCGACGAATAATGTTGTGTCGCTTTCGTAGATCGGAGATTATTGGGTAACGCTTTCTTTGAACGGAAGGAGTGCATCGGCAGGCGCTTCCGCGCCGCCACAAGGTCCATTATTAAGTCCCCGTCGGTCGCTCCCGCGACCGACGGGGACACATTTTCCGTGTCTTTGCTCTCCGGGTTACCGGCGGAGACGCCTGAGTGTCGGCGCGCCTCTATATGCTCATAAATTCGTCATAAAAGGCCTGCACGTCCCGGGTGATGCCGCCATTCACTGTGTAGATCATGTTGGGGCTCCGGAGGGCCCGGTGTATCTCCAGCGCGTCCTTGGGGGTGCAGAAAAGCTGCACTCCCACCCCGGCGTCCAGTATCTGCCGGTAGGTGTCCAGCCAATAGGTAGTGGTGTCCGAGGGGGCGCCGGCGCCGGGCACGTAGTTGATGGCTCTCAGCTTGGGCAGCCGCAGTATGTCCGGCAGCAGCCGGTTCACCGTGTAGCCGTCCAGATGGTAGATGGCGTGGTCCACCGCTTCCAGCTCTTTCTCCAGACAGGGAAACACGAATTCCCGGGCCTGGTCCGGGCCCAGCAGGGTGATGAAGTCGCAGTTCACTGTGGTGTATTTTGCTTCGCAAAACACGTTTACCCAGCAGGAGGTGCCGGTCTCGGCCATATTGCCTGCCCTGTAGAATATGTCAAAATATACCCCGTAGGCCTTGGCCGCCAGGTCCAGGGCCTGCTTTACCGTATCCGGGCAGGTCATCATGTCCATGGAGGCGTATACCGGGTCCCGCAGAGAGCAGACGGCGTCCCAGTTTGAGTGGTAGTCCAGGGTGCCTATGATCACTCTGCCGTCAAATTCCTCTGCCATCTCCCGGTGCATCTTCAGCATCTCTGCAAACATGGGGTTGTCCTTCTGCACCCGTATCATGGGGAGCAGCTCCTCCAGCTCTTCCTCGCAGCGCACGGACCAGCTGGTGCCGCTGCTGTCCTCCGAATACTCTATCTTCTGGCCCATAAAGCCGCAAAATTGGTCCGGGCCGAAGGACAGGTTCACCGCGGGCACCTCGTCTCCCACGAAATCCAGGCATTCCTCGTTGGCCCTCATGATATTTCGCGCATATTGTCTGTAGTCGTCGCCGGGCTTCTGGGGGTAGGGCATGTTCAGACGCAAAAAGTCCTCCACCTTGCCGTCCTTCAGGGCGGTGAGCCACAGCATGGGGGAGGTGTTTTTTCTCTCCCAAAAGTCGCTCCACCGCTGCCTTACAGCCGGCATGTCCGGTCTCATCAGTCGTTCTCCGCTCATTTGTGTCTCCTTGTTCGTGTGACCAATATGGTCACGGCGCCGGGTCTGACCGTCGTTTCCTTTACCGGCTCTCCTGCCGTCAGCGGCCTGCCGTCGGCAAAGACCGGAGTCCATTCTCCCCGGGGGAGGACAAAGGTCAGGGGCTCCGAAAACATATTGGCCGCCGCATACACCCGGCAAATATTATCGTTCTTTTCCCCGGGCTCCGTTTCGTATTCCCAGGCCAGGCTGTGAGAGGCCCAGGAATGGTCCGGCTTGCCGGGATGGGTGCCGTGCCACCGGAAGCGTTCTCCCGTCGGAGGACAGGCCTTTCTGAAGCCGGTCAGCCATCTGACAATGCCGGTCAGGTCCCGGGGCCCTCCCGGGGCGTCCCAGGGGAAGCGGCTCAGACGGTTGTCCTGGCAGTAGGTGTTGTTGTTGCCTTCCTTGGTGCGCAGCACCTCGTCGCCCATCAGCAGCATGGGCGTTCCCCGGGAGAGAAACAGCAGCGCGAGGGCGCTCACGGCTCTCAGCCTGCGCCGGGCCTCGGTCTCCGGGTCGGCGGGACCTTCGTGGCCCATGTTGCACGACAGGTTGTGGTCCGAGCCGTCCCTGTTGTCCTCTCCGTTCCTCTCGTTGCGCTTGGCGGTGTAGGTAAACAGGTCGTAGAGGGTGAAGCCGTCGTGGCAGGTGACAAAATTCACCGCCCCGCCGCCGGGGAATATGTGGCGGCTGCCCTCGATGCATTTGGCCATGTCGGCGCAGACGTCCTTTTCTTCCGTGAGAAAGCGTCTCGCCGTGTCTCTGAAAAAGCCGTTCCACTCGGCCCAGCCTCTCTGCTTCGCAAAGACGCCTGCCATATAGCCGCCTCCCGCGTCCCAGGGCTCGGCAATGAGCTTGCAGCCCTGCAGCGCCGGGCTTTCCGTAATGGCCCGGATAAGGGGGGCGTCCTCCCGGATGGCCCCGTCTGTATCTCTGGCCAGCACCGGGCACAGGTCAAAGCGGAAGCCGTCCACTCTGTACTCCGTCCGCCAGTATTCCAGGCTTCTCAGCACAAAGCGCAGGGCCTCCGGGCTGTTGCAGGACACCGTGTTGCCGCAGCCGGATATATTGGCCAGAGGCTCCGGAAAGTAATAGTCTCCCAGACCTGTAAACAGGGGGGCTTCCTTTTTGCCTCCCGTATGATTGTACACCACGTCCAGCCACAGCTCCATGCCCCGACGGTGCAGGGCCCCCGCCAGGCTCTTCAGCTCGGCCCGGGGGTCTCCGCCGGAATATGATGCCTTGGGGGCAAAGTAGCCCAGCGTGGCGTAGCCCCAGTAGTTCACCAGTCCGGCGCCGGTCTCCGGGTCCCTGTTGGGGTTGTCGCTCCGGTCAAACTCAAAGACGGGCAGCAGCTCCAGGGCCGTGACGCCCAGATCCTGCAGATAGTCCAGCTTATCTTCCAGGGCCGCAAAGGTGCCGGGGGCCTTCGCTCCCGGGTCGTCTGCCGTAAAGCCCTTTACGTGAGCCTCATATATCACCGTCTCTGCCATAGGGACCTCCGGGAAGGGGTCCTCCTGCCGGGGCCCTTCGTCGGGGAGGGCTATGGCGAACAGGGGACCGCCCTGTCTCTCGGGGTCGTCAAGGCCGGCGAAGGCCCGGGCGTATATGTCCGGGTATATGCCGTCCGGGGTGCCGTCGGGAAAGTCCTCGCACACAAAGGCGTATTCCGCCCCCGTCAGGTCCGCCCCCTCTATGAGTATGCTGCGGGAGCGGCCCGCCGCCCCGCATTCCATGGGTACTCTGAGCCCCGTCTCCCTCAGGAGCAGGCTGCATTTCCTGGCGGGCGTGACGCAGGTCACGTTCCAGCCCCGGGCCGTCCGTGTGACTCCCGGCAGGCTGTGGTCTCCCGGTCCCGTCTTCATCTGAGTAAAGTCCATATTATTGCGCCGGCTCCTCAAAGCAGGAGCGATAGACCCTCTCGTATTCCGCCACCGACTTGTCCCAGCCGAAGCGGCATTCCAGAGCGGCGCTCCTCAGGGCAGCCCATTCTTCGGGCTCCCGCTTGTATTTCAGATAGGCCCGCCACAGCTGCTCCTTCACCACTCCCGGGTCCAGAGAGTCAAAGACGAAGCCGTTGGGCGCTGCTGCGCTGCTGTCTGCGTCCGTCACCGTGTCGGAAAGGCCGCCGGTCCTGTGGACGAAGGGCAGGGCGCCGTATCTCAGGGCGATCATCTGTCCCAGACCGCAGGGCTCGTAGCGGGAGGGCATCAGGAACATATCCGAGCCTGCATACACTCTCCTGGCCATGGCCTCGCTGTATCTGGCTATATGGCGGACGGAGCGGGGGAAGTCGGCTGCGAGAGCGGTCATCATATCCTCGTATTCCCTGTCTCCCGTGCCCTGCGCTATGAATATAGCGTCGGAATAGGAAAGGAGGTCCCTCATGCCGTACATCAGAGCGTCAAAGCCCTTCTGCCTGCACAGCCGGGACACTATGCCCAGCACCGGGGCGTCGGGGGCCGCGTCTATGCCCAGACCGGCCAGCAGCTCCCGTTTGCACACTGCCTTGCCCTCCTGACGGTACCGGGAGAACCGGGCCGGCAGAGCCATATCCTGAGCAGGGTCCCACAGTCTGTAGTCCAGACCGTTGAGGATGCCTGTCAGGTCTCCCTGCCGCTTGCGCAGGATGCCGTCCAGCCCTTCGCCGAAGGAGGGAGTGAGTATCTCCCGGGCGTAGGTGGGGCTCACGGTGGTGATCTTGTCGGCAAAGGCTATGGCGCCCTTCATGAGATTGGCCTGACCGTAGTATTCCAGAGCGTCGGAGTTGAAGAGGCCCATGTCCAGCCCTGCGTCTCTCACGGTCTCCGGGGGAAAGACTCCCTGATAGCCCAGATTGTGGATGGTGAATATGCTCCGGACCTTCTTCCACACCGGGTCGTAGTCTGCCGCCGTCCTGATATACACCGGCAGCAGGGCCGTGTGCCAGTCGTGGCAGTGGACTATGTCCGCATACCAGTCCTGATTGACCATGTAGGCCATCACCGCCTTGCAAAACACGGTGAAACGGTGCCTGTCGTCGGGCTCGCCGTAGAGAACGCCCCTATGGAACAGGGAGTCACAGCACACCAGTACGGTCTTCACGCCGGGTATCCGGCCGCTCTCCATCAGGCTCATGCCTATATCCCGGCCCATGTGGTTCACCGTAAAGGGAGAGGAAGAGGCCCTGAAGCCGCTTTTGTCTATGCGGTCGTAGCCCGGCATCAGGATCCTTACCTCGTGCCCGGCCTTTGCCAGCTCCGCGGGCAGGGCCCCGGCCACGTCTGCCAGACCTCCCGTCTTGATAAAGGGCAGACACTCTGCCACTGCGAATAGTATTTTCATTTGAACAGCCCGCCCCCTATGATACTCATGAGCTTTTCCATCCTGTAGCCGGACTTCTCTGCCGCTTTGCCGAGCCGCTCCGAGAGCTGGTCCGCCATACGCAGCAGGGTCCCGGCGTCCGGGCGCTCTTCTTCCAGGATGATCACTCTCCCGGTGGCATGCATGAGCCTCCGCAGAAAGTCGAAGGCTTCCCGGTTGAACCACACTACGCCTCCGTATCTGTTCAGCTTCAGGGCTTTGCCGGCGTCGTCCCGGGACAGCAGGTCCGTCAGGGCCTCTGTCAAGCTGCCGCCGCCCAGCCGCACCGGGTCGGTCCAGTCCTCATGGCGGATGCACAGCTCCACAGCCCGGATCACGTCTCCGGCGCCAAGGCCCGGCTCTCCGCAGGAGAGGAGCCCGGTCCACAGATACTCCGGCGCCCATTCCTTCAGCAGGGCGGCGGAGGCTGCCGGGTCGTGTATGCCGTAGCGCAGGCTGCCCAGATGCCGGAAGCAGAGCCACATGATCAGGGCGCCCGTGAGAGCGTCGTCTCCCTCATAGGCGGCTTTGTCCGCCTGCAGGCAGGCCGCCGTCCGGGCCATCAGGGCTCTCGTCCCGTCGAGGTGCTCCCGGCCGCCCTGATAGTCCGCTGCCGTGGCAGTCAGCTCCGACAGCTTGTCCATGAGGGCCTCGGGGGACGCTCCGGGAGCCGTCAGGTCCGCCGGGGACACGGATTCGGTGAAGCGCTGTATCAGCTCCCGCACGGGCCCCAGTCTGATGCCTGCCAGGTCCGCTTCCACCGACTCTGTGCCTCTGCCCTGCAGACTGTCCGTCAGCATGGCGTAATGGGAGAACTCGTTGTCCCTCACCTGTCTGAAATCTGTGAAGACCGCATATTTGTATGCCTTCAGCGAGACCCGGAAGCCTCCTTCGGCCAGGTCTCTGTATCTGACTATATATTCCCGGCCGCTGATCATATCCCTGTATATCACGTAGCTGTCCGGGTCATGAGCGAGGCCCAGCCCCTCGGTGACGCTGCAGGTCCCGAGAGCGCCGGTCTCCTTGTTCTTCACCGGGCAGGACTCTCTCACTGCTCCCTCCGTCTCACCGTAGCGGTTGTTGAAGACTACCAGGGCCGCCTCGCCGCCCGCCTTGTTGGTGTAGGCAAACACGTTCTCGTCCGCGCCGCCAGCCGTCTCGAAGGTGTAGAGCCGGAAGCCGCCGGAGCCCGCAAACAGGCTCCTCCGCTTCAGCAGAGGGAATATCTCCCGCTCGTGCCTGGCTGCCAGACCTTCGTCCGGCGACTCGTCATAGTAGGGACGGGCGTATTCCATGCCGTATTTTTCCGTGAGCCCCTCCGTCTGACCGTGGGCAAACATGGGCAGCCCGGGCATGGTGCACATGAGCACGCAGGCGCCGAAATACCGGTCGTCCCGGCCAAATTGCTCCACGGCGGTCTTTTCGTCCGGGTTGGACATAAAGTTCACGTAGCGCTCCAGTATCTCCGGGTCAAACTCCAGAGTCTTCCTTATGAGCTCTCTGTATTTGGCGTTGTCCCCGTCCCGCAGCATGTTCATAAAGGCCGAGTTGTACACCCGGTGCATGCCCAGGGTGCGGACAAAATAGCCCTCCAGCAGCCAGAAGGCCTCCGCCAGCAGCAGGGTGTCGGGAGCCTCTGCGGCCACCCGGTCCACCACGCTGCGCCAGAACTCTTCGGGAAACACGGCGTCGAACTCCGCCTTTGACAGGCCCCGGGCGGACCTGGTGGGGATGTCTCCGCCGGTGCCGGGCTCCGGATACCACAGCCGCTGAAAATGCTTTTTGGTCAGGGTCATGGCCGCGTCGAAGCGTATCACCGGAAACTGCCGGGCCACCCGGATGATGGTGTCGCTGACATACTGCCGTACCTCCGGCTTCAGGTAGTCCAGCTGGGCCGTGTCGTTCCAGGGCATGCCCGTGCCGTCGTTGCCGTGATAGATATACCGCTCCCGGCCGGTGGAGTAGTCCCTGTATTTGAACACCACCGCCGCGTCGGTCCGGTCAAAATAGTGGTCTTCCAGAAACACTCCGTAGCGGTCCGACCCGGAGAGGCTCTCTCCGGAGAAGGTATAGTTGGGGTAGGGGCAGCTGTCCGTCTGCAGATAGTAGTCCGGATGCTCCACCAGCAGAGGGGAGTCCAGAGAGGTGTGGTTCGGCACCATGTCCGAGGCCAGCCTGATGCCCAGGGCCGCCGCGTTTCTTTTGAGGGCTTCCAGAGCCTCGTCGCCGCCCAGGACGCTGCTCACCGTGTAGTTTCGGATGCTGTAGGCGGAGCTGTCCGCCTCCGGGTTGCCGCTCCAGCGCTTGATGGTCCGGGAGGCCTCGCCTCTGTCCCACAGGCCTATGAGCCACAGGGCGTTGAAGCCGGACCGGGCCAGGCTCTCCAGCTCCTCGGTGGGTATCTGGTCCAGCCTCTCTATGGGGCGGTCGTATTTGCGGGCCAGCTGCCACAGCCAGACCCGGGCGTTCTTGGCTATCATCACCACCCGGGGCATCCAGCCGGCGTCCCGGGAATAGTTTTCCTCACCGGCGAGAAACACGTCTTCGCCGTAGGATGGGACCAGCGCCTCTCCCGGACTGTCGGATGCCGGGGGACGGGTCTCCTCCCTGTAGTAGTCCAGGGCCCGGAGTATGGTCTCGGCAAAGTCGCCTATGACGGCTCCAAAGGCGTTTTGGTAGGCGGTCAGCTGTCCCGGCAGAGAGTCGGGGCTCAGCCGGGAGCCGTAGGAAAGGATGTCCGCTATGCTGTATTCGGCGCCTCCGGTCACGGTCCGGGGCCGGCGGCTTTCGCCCTGCAGGGACTCGGCGGCGCTGCCGGCGGTCAGGTCCGTGTCAAAGAGCAGCCTGATGCGGGAATAGGCGGGGTTGTCCAGGGCAAAGGACACCATCAGCAGCCCCAGAGCGCAGTCCGCCTCCGAGGCGGCCTCGGCCAAAAAGCTGCCGGGGGACTCTCTCTTCCTGAATACTTCTTCCGGCGGGAACTGCCGGACGTATGCCGTCAGCAGCTCCTTCGCTCCGTGAGAGCCGGCCCGGGCGGTCCAGCCCGCCAGCAGCTCCCGGCCCGCGGAGGGGAAAAGGCGTTTCAGAAGGGTCAGCTTCAGGGCCTCCAGCAGGCCTGCCAGATATATTTCCGACCCGGACAGACCGGCGCCGGTCTCCCTGTTCAGGGCAAATGCGGCGTCCGCCGCTTCGTCGGCGGAAAAGAAGGCTCTGCCCCGACTGTCAAAGACCCGGTCGGGGGCTATATTCTTTTGTCTCAGCTCTCCCGTGACGTGGAGGCCGGCAATGATGTTCATGGATCCACCCCGCTTAATATGATCACTATTATTATATCATAAGGCCGGGGCAGGGCACAATAAAGGCCTGCCCCGAGCTCCCGGAGGAGTGAAACTCTTTCGGTCCCAAAGGAGTATAATAAAGTGAAAGAGCTCATCGCTCGTCAATTTTTACAAGGAGCCTGTGATATGGAAGTCAAGGTCAAAGGAAAGAATCTCACTGTGGCCCCCGGGTTTCAGGAGTATCTGGAGAAAAAGCTGGCAAAGCTGGAAAGACACTTTTCGAAGATCAAGTCCGCCGACGCCCTGCTGACGAAGAACAGGGATACCTACACTCTGGAGGTCACTCTGGAGGGGGACAACGTGATCCTCAGAGGCGAGCAGAAGAACTGTCCCGACACCCGCGCCTGCGTGGACGAAGTCATAGACAAGCTGGACAGCCAGGCAAACAGATTCAAGGGCAAGAAATACGGACGCAAAAAGAATCTGGGCAAAAAGAAGAGAGACGAGGAAAAGGAGAATATCTACATCCAAAACACCGAGAATCCCGGCGTCGTCAAGACCAAGGCTTTCGAGATGCCGCCCATGTCCGTGGAGGACGCTGTGGAAAATATGGAGCTGGGCTCCCACACCTTCTATATGTTCCTCAATGAGGAGACAGGCAAATACACCGTGATATACAAACGAGCCGATGATGACGATTACGGCATCATAGAGCCGAAATGACCACCGCATACGAGCCGCCGGCGGACCCCTGGGGTCCGCCGGCGGCGTTTTGCGTAGGGCTACCGTCCCCAGCCGTTGATGTTCTGCTGTTTGAGCGCCTCAAAGGCGGGTCTGGGGTCCCCGTTGCCCCTCATGATGCCGTAGGTGTAGTCCGC
Organism: Abditibacteriota bacterium; assembly: GCA_017552965.1. Taxonomy (NCBI): domain Bacteria; kingdom Pseudomonadati; phylum Abditibacteriota; species Abditibacteriota bacterium. The sequence continues at coordinate 9,292 of JAFZNQ010000022.1, forward strand.
CGGGTCGCCTCCCAGCTCCTCTATCTCCTCCTTGCCGCCCTCGCTCTCGGCTCTGTATTGGAATATGAAGCAGATCTCATACAAGCCGCAGTCCCTGTTCAGCCGGGCCAGCTCCGTCAGATATTCCGCCTGTATGCGGTCAAACTCCTCCAGACTGTCCGGCTTGCCCCAGGCGGCTATGTAGGATCCGGCCTCCGTGCCGAACTCAGTGTTCCATATGGGCTTTTCTCCGTCGCCGTAGCGCTCCATGACCTTTTGGGCGTCCAGGCCCCGATTGACGAAGCTCCAGGCCAGGGGCATGCCGTAGGTGTGGATGTTCATCACGTCAAAGTAGCCCTTGCCGCCCGCTTTGTAGACCCCTTCCATAAAGGGGGTCACGTCCCCGGCGACTCCTCCCAGGACTACCGTGGCCCGGGGATTGGCCTTCTTGATGGCGGGATAGGTCACCTTCAGCATCTCGGCGTAATAGCGGCCTCTCGCTTCGACGGGTATCCGGGGATCCTTGGCCCCGAAGACGTCCGTGAAGGCTACGTCCATCTCGTTCCACAGCTCCCACCGCAGGACCTTGGGCCAGCGGGTGGCGCACATGGTCATGAATTCGGCGTAGTCCCTGTAGGCCTGCCCCCGGTCGGCAAAGGAGACGAAGTCCGGGTTCTCGTGGACCACCACCAGAGGGGAGATGCCGGCGTCGGTCAGCAGGCCGAAGGCCCGGTCAAAGCCTGCCAGGGCTTCTTCGTCCAGGACTCCCTTTTCCTTCTCCACCGTGTTCCACCACAGGGTGGTGCGGACGGAGCGTATCCCCAGGGCCTTCATGTCCTCGATGGCTTTTTCGTCAATTACGTGGATGCCTATGCCCAGCTCGGGTGGACGGGCCTCCCGGACCGTGACCTTGCCCTTGTAGTCCGTGACGGAGTATCGGGCGGGCGGGGTCTTCTCACGCAGGTATTCCATATTTTTCTCGTAGTCCGCCGCGACCTTCTGCCAGCCCTGAGCCCAAAGACCGGCTGCCGCAGCCGTCAGCAGTAATATTACAAATATACGTGTCATTTGACAAAACGACCTCCTGTGTGTTATAATAAAAGTACAGTACTTTACTGTATTTTGCAGGTGACAAAGCCACGCTTTGCAAGAGGGAAGACGGTACAAAGCCGTCGCGGGCCCGCCGCTGTGATCGGGGACGAAGCCGCCAAACAGCCCACTGGCGTCAGCCGGGAAGGGGGCGGCAGAGGACGAACCGAGAGCCAGAAGACCTGCCTGCAGAATAGATGTTGCATCTTCTATGGCAAAGATGACGGGAGATAAGAAAGCCTGCCGGCTTTCGGGGTCTTTGGCTTGGCAACATCGCCGGCGTCCTCCAAAGCCGGTCAAAGATATAGGGAGCGCAGCGCCAACTGCGCCCCCTTTTTTTAGTCTCCGTAGGCTTCCAGCTCCAGGAGCCTGGGGCCTGTCTCTGCGTCGGGCTGTACGAACTCAGCCCTGAAATACTCCGCTTCCACCGGCTCGGGCAGCTCGAACTCAAATCTTTCCCTGAAGGCCCAGGGCGTGGTGTCCTCGAAAATGATCTCCTTCAGGCTGTCCGGGGCGCTCCCCGCCAGCAGTCTGAAGCTCTTGATGGACCTGTTCAGGGACTCCGAGTCGCTCCTGAGGGTCAGCACCACTCTTTTTATCCGGGTCGGCTTCACTGTCCGGAAGTCCACGTAGTGGACAAAGTCTTCCGCAGCGTTTCCGAAGAGGGCTGCGGAGGGCTCCACCTCGGAGCTTTCGCTGCCGAACAGGTCGTTGATGTTGGACTTGGGGTGCATGGGCGACGAGTCCGTGATCTCTATGCCCGGCAGCCGGAACAGGTTGTGCCGGGTGTATTTTACCTTGTCCGGGTGCTGCAGATGGTATTTCATGAGGGCAAAGAACTCGTAGGGCCCCAGAAACACTGCGTCGGGGTTGCCCTTCTTCACCTCTTTCATATAGGCCTGCTGCTTCTCCGGCTTCCACTGGATATTCCGCAGATAGAGAAAAGACAGCTCTCCCCGCCGGAATTCGGCTATGCGGGAGGCGTCGTCGAACTTGTTGCCGTCGGCCATGGTCTTGTAGGGCATAACGTCCTTGTAAAGGCCCGTGCTCGCGGGCAGCTTTTGGCCGGCGATGCCGTCCGGGGAAAAGTCCATATAGGCGTCAAAGAGGGCCTCGGTCATCTGAGGCGCGTGGCCGTCTATGATGAAGCCGGTGATGGAGATGTCAAACCGGTCGTACCACTTCTTGCAGTGACTGTACCACTTGTCCGAGCCGTCCGGGAGCCCGGAATACTTTCTCGGCTCCGCCAGAGAGCCCGGGTTCAGATAGCCGGCTCCGGAGTCTCCCGCCACAAAGCTGTCGAACTGGCTGGCGTTGCGCCTCATGTAGTCCATGCCAAAGGCAAAACGCCTGGCAAGGGTGGGGTTGACAGCCCAGCCCAGGGGTATCCTGCCCCGGATGGGGTCGTCCCACATGGAAGGCAGCTTTTGGTAGAGCCAGGCGGAGGAGTCGTAGTCCCCCACGTATATGCAGGTGTAGTTGGCCGCTATGACGTCGCCCGCCGGGTCTATGATGCCCATGCCCCGCAGAGTGTTTTCGTCTGCCTTGGGCTGGGTGTATTTTTCCCGCAGGGGATATTGGCTGAACACGGAGGCGTTGGCCATGTCAGAGGAGCCCAGAGCGTCGGCGTCCATGTAGCAGTTGTAGTTCGAGAGCAGCTCCGCGTGGTGCCACTCGGTCTCCACAGCGCCGTGGGAGCCTCCCGCCAGCCGGGACTCGGTGTATTTCAGATTCCAGGGAGTGAAGCCCGATATCTGCACCATCTCTCCCTTTGCCTGTCCGTATTGGGAGAGGAGTATCTCCCTGAAGGTCTCAAAGTCCGTGCCGGGAGCCTGCTCCGGGTCGTCGATGGGCGACTCGTCGTCCCACACGTCCAGGTCAAAGACAAAGCCTTTCCTGGCTATCTGAAAATCCAGATTCACCAGGGTGGAGTTGGAGAGGGACCGGGCCTCAGGGGCCTTGACGAAATAGTAGTCTATGTAGTAGCCCATATCCGTTGCGGAGCAGCGCCCCTTGTCCAGATAGTTGATCTTGGCCCAGATGTAGGCGTCGCACTTGGCGGAGCCCGTGGACTTCCGTTTGGTGCCGGGGATCGTGCCCTTGCCCGTGAACATGCTGGTGCCGTCCCGGTTCAGGAGCCACCTTACCGGCTTCAGGGTCCCGGAGAGGACCAGACGGGTGTAGAGAGAGTCCGGCGCCGGGTCGTAGCGCACCGGCAGCAGGTCCTCGGCTCCGGCCACAGTGGCGGCCACGCAGCTGGTGGCGGCTACCGCCGGGTCGTATATGACCGCGCCCTTGTAGCAGTCCTTGTGGCGCCTCAGCAGCTCTTCGGGGCTTTTCAGTGTCACCAGCTCTGCGCCTGCCATCCAGGAGTTGCGCTCCGTCATCTTGTCCAGCCAGTAGGTATCGGCGTCCATCCAGATGACATACACTGACGGCTCCTTTCTGTTGGCCAGCCCCTGCAGGGCGCTGACCAGAAACACCTCGTCCCAGCCCTTCTGCAGGCTCTCGGGCGTGCCGTCCAGACTGCTGCGGACGTGCAGCAGGTCATAGACGTCCAGGCTTGCGGGGGCGCCCCACAGGGCTCCGGAAAGGATCGTGAGTATGATAAGGAGTATGTATCTCGTCTTCATAGGCTAAAAGGTCTGCTGTCCGTTCTCATAATACTGCTTCATGATGCGGAAGAAGGAGTAGGGCTCCATGATGACTGCCTGCTCCCTCATGTTCCTCAGGAATTCCAGATAAAAGTTCTTCTGTTCCTCGGGCTTCCACAGGATGTTGCGCAGCAGGACGAAGTTGATCTTGCTTTTGTCTATGCCGGCAGCCAGCTCGGGCACGCTGGTGGATTTATCCAGAGCGCCCATGGACTTGTAGGGCATCTTGTGCTTCCAGACTCCCTCTCCGGAGGGCAGCTTTTGCCCGCCGATGCCGTCGGGAGCGATCTCGGCATATACGTCAAAGAGCTCGTCGGTCATCTTGGGGGCAAAGCCGTCTATGACAAAGCCCACGCAGCTGATGTCGAAGATGTCGAACCACTTCTTGCAGTGATCTCTCCACTTGTCCACTCCCGAGGGCAGCCCGGAGAACCTGCGGGGCTCTGCCAGAGAGCCCGGGTTCAGATAGCCGGCTCCGTTGTCGCCTGCCACAAAGGAATCGTTGTCCGTGGCGGTCTTTCTGAAATAGTCTATGCCAAAGGCAAAGCGCAGGCTCAGATTGGGGTTGATGGCCCAGCCTATGGGCACCTGTCCCCGGACCGGGTCCTCCCAGATGGAGGGCATGTTCTGATACAGCCAGGCTGCAGAGTCGTAGTCTCCCACGTAAATGCACAGATAGGTGGTCTTTTTCACCCGCCCCTGAGAATCTACGTAGCCCAGCTCCTGCAGGTCCTCTATGGAGTTCTTGCGCTGGGGATATTTCTTTTCCAGAGGGAACTGGCTGAACACCGAGGCGTTGGTCATGTCCGAGGCGCCTATGGCGTCGGCGTCCATGTAGCAGTTGTAGTTCGAGAGCAGCTCCGCGTGGCGCCACTCCGTGTCCACGTCGCCGTGCTGGCCCATGGCCCCGGCGGTCTTGGTGTATTTCATATTCCAGGGGGTGAAGCCGGACACCTGCACCATCTCGCCCTTGGCCTGGGTGTACTGGGACAGGAGTATCTCCTTGAAGGTCTCCATGTCCAGTCCCTTTTTCTGGTCAGGGTCGTCTATGACGGCCTCGTCGTCCCAGGGCCCCAGGTCAAAGACGAAGGCCTTGTGCATGATCTGAAAGTCCTGATTCACCAGTGTGGCCAGATTCAGGCTCTTGGGGTCTGCGTGGAGGGCGAACCAGTAGTCTATGTAGTAGCCCATGAATTCCTTGGAGCAGAGGCCCTTGTCCAGATAGTTGATCTTGGCCCAGATATATGCGTCGCACTTGGCAGAGCCCGTGGAGTCCCGGTCGGTGCCGGGTATCTTGCCTTTGCCCGTGAACATGCTGGTGCCGTTCTGATTCAGGAGCCATTTTCCCACTCTCAGCTTCGGTCCCTTGGGGTTCAGGACCAGCCTGTAATACAGGGAGTCCTCCGAGGTGTCGTAGCGGATGGGAGCCAGGTCCTCCACTCCGGCGATGGTGGAGGCTATGCAGCTGGTGGCCGGGACCGCCGGGTCATAGACCACCACGCCCTTGAAGAGATGGCCGTATTTGCGATACAGCTCCGAGAAGTTGGGCACCGTGGTAAAGCGGGTCTTGGCCAGCCATTCGTCGGGAGCCCGCATCTTGTCCAGCCAGAACTTGTCCGTGCTGCCCTTGTCGCCCTTGTAGAGGTAGTAGAGCCTGGGCTCCTCCCTGTTGGCTATGCCCTGCAGGGCCACCAGAAAATGCATCTCGTCCCAGCTTTTGATGAGCTCCTCCCGGGAGCCGTCAAGCCGGTCTGAGAGATAGGTCAGGTCAAATATATCCATTTTGGCCGGAGCGCACAGGGCCGGCAGGACACAGACGCCTGCCACCGCCAGCGCGGCAAGAATGGTCACAAAGAGCTTTTTCATTCTGCTTCTCCCTTGATAAAATACTTCATGAGTCTGAAAAAGGCGTAGGGCTCCAGAAACATGACGTCTCCCTCCATTTCCCGGGTGACGTTTGCCATGTATTCCTCCTGGGCCTCGGGCATCCAGAGTATGTTGCGCAGCATGGTAAAGGTGACCTCGCCCCGCTTCAGGTTGCGGCAGACCTCCTTGTATCTGGCGGGGTCCTGACCGTCCTCCATCACTATGTAGGGCAGCTTGTCATACACGCCCCATTTGGAGGGCAGCAGCTGGCCGCCTATGCCGTCGGGCGCTATGTCCGCGTAGAGCTCCAGCAGCTCGTCGGTCATCTTGGGGGCAAAGCCGTCTATGACAAAGCCCACGCAGCTGAGGTCAAAGATGTCAAACCACTTCTTGTTGTGCTCCCGCCATTTCTCCACTCCGGAGGGCAGCCCGGAAAACCGGCGGGGCTCCGACAGGGCACCTGGATTCAGATAGCCGGCTCCGTTGTCGCCTGCCACAAAGGTGTCGTTTGCCGTGGCCGTCCTTCTGAAATAGTCCATGCCAAAGGCAAAGCGCAGGCTGAGATTGGGATTGAGGGCCCACCCCAGAGGCACGGCCCCCCGCTTGGGGCTCTCCCATATGCGGGGCATGTTCTGATACAGCCAGGCGGCGGAGTCGTAGTCTCCCACGTAGATGCTGACGAAGTTGGTCTTTTTTACCTGTCCGTCCTCGTCTATGGCTCCCATCCGCTTCAGGTCTTCCAGGTCCGACTTGGGGGTCTCGTAGCGCTCCCGGAGAGGACACTGACAGAACACCGAGGCGTTGGTCATGTCCGAGGAGCCTATGGCGTCCGCGTCCATGTAGCAGTTGTAATTGCTGAGCAGCTCCGCGTGGCGCCACTCCGTGTCCACGTCCCCGTGCTGGCCCATGGCCCCGGCTGTCCGGGTGTATTTCATATTCCAGGGGGTGAAGCCGGATATCTGCACCATGTTGCCTCCGGACTGGAGATACTGGGACAGCAGCAGCTCTTTGAAGGTGGCCAGGTCCAGCCCGGGCTCCTGCTCGGGGTCGTCGATGACCGCCTCGTCGTCCCAGACTCCCAGGTCGAACACAAAGCCCTTGTGCATCACCTGAAAGTCAATGTTGGTGAGAGTGGCCAGATTCAGGGAAGGGGATTTGGTCAGGCCGGTGAAGGCGTAGTCTATGTAGTAGCCCATGAACTCTTTGGAGCAGAGGCCCTTGTCCAGATATTTCATCTTGGCCCAGATGTAGGCGTCGCATTTGGCAGAGCCCGTGGAGGGACGGCAGGTCCCCGGGATGATGCCCTTGCCCGTGAACATGGGGGAGCCGTCGGCGTTCAGGAGCCTCTTTTTTACGTTCAGCTTCTTGGTGAGCATGGAATACACCGAACCCGGATCCGGATCGTAGCGCACCGGCGCCAGGTTCTCCACCCCGGCGATGGTGGTGGCCACGCAGCTGGTGGCGGGCACGTTGCCGTCGTAGAGCACAATGCCGTCAAAGACGGAGATGAATTCCTCCAGCAGGGAGTTGAAGGAAGGTATCTGCACTATGGGCTCCTTTGCCAAAAAGGCTCCCTCCTCCGTCATCTTGTCCAGCCAGAACCGGTCCAGGCTGCCGGGCTTGCCTCCCCTGAGGCTCTTGTACAGATAATACAGCTGGGCTCCGTTCCTGTTGGCCAGCCCCTGCATTGCCGAGAGCAGATGCAGGGTGTCCCAGGCCTTTTTCAGGGACTCCCGGTTCAGGTCTTTGTCCAGATAGGTGATGTCAAATACTTTCATGTGGTGCTTCCTTTTATCAATGTCAGCTCCTTCTCCAGAAGGAGGATGCCCTCCAGAGCGCTTTCGGGAGCGCAGAGGGTGTTGGCCCTTTCGCCCCTGATCACGGAGGCAAAGTATTCCAGCTCGCTCACGTAGGCGTTTTGCTTCGGGATCGCCGGAGTCAGAGTCTCTTTGCCGGGCAGATACACGGTGACCGAGGGGTCGGCGCCCTCTCTGTAGATCACGGTGGCGTCTTCAAAATAGGCCTCCCAGGCCATTTTCCAGGGGGCGTGGGACACCCAGCTGCCCCTGACGAACACCGCAGTGTCCGGATACTGCAGGGTCAGGCAGGCCTCGTCTATGCCTCCGGTCTTGCCGTAGGCTCCGGCGGCGCCTATGCGCTCCGGACTGCCCAGGACCCAGCGGACCCAGTCCACGTCATGTATGTGCAGGTCGGTGGCGGCTCCGCCCGAGAGCTCCGAGTCCAGGAACCAGTCCGCCCAGTGGGGGTATTTGCTGATGCGTTCCAGGCTCAGCATCTTCAGGCTGCCGTAGGTCTTGTCCTTTATGAGGGACTGCAGATAGACGTATTCCGGCCAGAACCGGATGCACTGACCCGTCATCAGCTGCTTGCCGGATCTGCGGGCGGCGTCGATCATATTTTTGCAGGCGCCGGAGGTGAGGCTCATGGGCTTTTCGCAAAAGACGTGGACTCCCGCCTCCAGACCCATGACCGTCAGCTCCTCGTGGACGCAGGTGGGAGCGATGACCAGCAGCAGGTCCGGCTCCTCCCCGGCCAGCATATCCCGGAGGCATCCGTAGGTCCGGGCGCCGCTCACGTCAAAGCCCCCCTTCTTCCGGGGATCGGGCTGCAGGGCTTCGGGTCTGGGGTCGCAGACCGCCGTCAAAACTATATCCTTCATGCCGGCTATGTTGTCCGCGTGCATGTGTCCCAGGCTGCCGTAGCCTGCCATACAGGCTCTTAACACTGTGTGACTCCTTTCCGTATGTATTCTCGATAACATTATAGCATAACCAAATGAGATTATTAAATGATTGTGCTATAATAGATATAGAAAAAACTTTTTATCCAGCGAGGAGACGTATATGAAGGCAGGAGTCAGCTCATACAGCTTTGGCCCGTATTTTCAGAAGTATTCGAAGAAGGAACTGGCGGCAAAGGCCCGGGCAATAGGCTTTGAGGCCATAGAGTTCGCCGGCCTGGGCATCGCAGGCGACCGGCAGCAGCTGCTGGACGAGGCGGCGGAATGGAAGGCCGTGTGCGCCGGAGAGGGACTGGAAATATCCGCCTACTGCATAGGTGCGGATCTGCTCAATCCCAGAGGAGGCTCCCTGCAGGGAGAGGTGAAGGCCCTGTGCGACGAGCTGGATATAGCCAAAGCCCTGGGCGTCGGCAAGATGCGCCACGACATTACCGGCGGGGCGGGGGACCTGTCCCTGATGCACTTTTTCCGGGTCCTTCCCACACTGGTGGAGGGCGTGAGAGAGGTCACGGGCTACGCCAAAAGCCTGGGCATAAAGACCATGTTCGAGAACCACGGCTACTTCATGCAGAATTCCGAGCGGTGCCGGGCCCTCATCGAAGAAGTGGCCGACCCCAACTTCGGCGCCCTCATAGACATAGGCAACTTCAGCTGCGCCGACGACAACAACGCCGTGGCCGTCAAGAGGATGCTGCCCTACGTGTTTCACGTCCACGCCAAGGACTTTTATCTGAAGCCCTTCTATGAAGAAGGCTCCTACGAGGGCTGGTTCGCTTCTTCCAACGGCACCCACATCTGCGGCGCCGTGCTGGGAGAGGGAGACGTCCCCGTCAAGGCCATATTTGACCTGATCAAGGCAGCCGGCTACGACGGCGCCGTGTCCCTGGAATACGAGGGTCTGGAGGACCACATAGAGGGCGTGACCAGAGGCTGCAAGAACCTCAGAGAGCTCATAGGGTAAGCTGCATGAACGTGACCCTTCTGCTCGTATGCCTGCTCATGAGCGGCGTATATTTCAGCAGTCTGAAGCCGGTGGAGGACCGGTGCAAACGCATCAGCGAGCTGCAGCTATTTACGGCCTGCTTTTCCCTGCTGGCCTGTCTGGGCTCGGTGGTGCCGCCCCTGGTGACCGGAGGCAGTCTGTATATCCCCCTGTCCGGGGTGCTGACGGCCCTGGCCTTTGGCGTGTTCTTTTCACTGTGCGTCTTTACCAATCTGAAGGCCCTCAGCGAGGGACCTCTGTCCCTGACCAGCCTCATAGTGAATTTCAGCCTGGTGTTTCCGGTGATCCACGCCTTTGTGTTTCTCCGGGAGGACGTGACCGGCTTCAGGATCGCAGGCATATCCCTCTTCGTGGTGTGCATGCTGATCTTTTCCAATCCGAAGCTGTCCGGCGAAAAGAAGATGACCGCAGCCTGGTTCTGGATAGCCTTCTTTTCCATGGTCTGCAACGGCATACTGGCCGTCATGGGCAAGGTGTACGCCATGGCCACCAACAACGAATATGCCTCCGCCTTTCTGGGGCTGGGCTACTTTTTCTCGGTCATAGTGTCCCTCATCATCTTTGCGGGCCTGCTGAAGACCGAGAAGCCCCGGGGCTTTTCGGCCCGGCAGTTTTTTACCCCCTCCATGTACGGCTTCATCCTGCTGGCGGGAGCCAGCAACTTCATCATGAACTACATAGTGGTGCTGCTGGCTACCAGGATGGACGGCTCCATCGTCTATCCCGTGGTCATGGGCGGCGGCCCGGTGGTGGCCACCATCGCCGCCCGGGTGGTCTTTAAGGAAGAGCTGAACCCCCGGAAGATCTTTGGCATCCTGCTGGGAGTGGCGGCCATTATCCTGCTGAATCTGTAACGAAAATATTAATAGGGAGATGTGTATATGAACAATCGGTTTTTGACGAGAAGGGAGCTCCGGGCTCTCCTTCTGGTGTGGCTGATGCTGGCGGCGGTCTCCGCCTGGGGCGCCGCAAAGGACATAGTGGTCGTCTTTACCAACGACACTCACTGCGGCATCACCGACGGCATGGGTATTGCGGGAGTGGCCGCCTACAGGGATTACCTGGCGTCCAAAAAGAACACCTGGGTGACCCTCGTGGACTGCGGCGACGCGGTGCAGGGGGACGTGATAGGCTCCGTGTCCAAGGGGCACGCCATCATAGAGCTCATGAACTCTGCCGGCTACGACTACGCCGTGCTGGGCAACCACGAGTTTGACTACGGCATGATCGTGCTGGACGAGCTGATGGACGAGGCCAAGGCTCAGTATCTGGGCTGCAATATCACCTACACGGGCAACAGCGAGAACATGCTGGACACCCTGAAGCCCTACGTCATCAAAAAATACGGCTCCACCAAGGTGGCCTTTATAGGAGCCACTACCCCCGGCTCCATAGCTTCCTCCACCCCCGTGTATTTTATGGAGGACGACGTCTTTGTCTATGACTTCAAGGCGGGGAACACCGGACAGGACCTGTATGACTGCATACAGGCCAACGTGGACAAGGCCCGGAAGGAAGGGGCCAAATACTGCGTGCTGCTGTCCCATTTGGGCGACACTCAGGACTGCGCTCCCTATACCTCCGTGGAGGTGATACAGAACACCACCGGCCTTGACGCGGTACTGGACGGCCATTCCCACAGCGTCATACCTTGCCGGGTGATACCTGACAAGGAAGGCAAGAACGTGGTCCTGTGCTCCACGGGCACCAGATTTGCCAACATAGGCCAGCTGACCATCACCGCCGCCGGCAACGTGATGGTGGGACTGGTCTCCGATTACAGAGACAAGGCTCCTCAGGTGGTCCAGGCGGTGGACAAGGTCAAGGCCGACAACGACAAGCTGCTGGGTCAGCCCGTAGCCGTTATAGAGAAGGCTCTGTCCGACTCGGACGACGGCGGACACAGGCTGGTGCGGTGCAGAGAGACCGGACTGGGCAATATGATAGCCGACAGTTCCCGGGATCATTTCGGCGCCGATATCGCCCTGATGAACGGCGGCGGCATCAGAAAAGGCATCCCCGAGGGACAGGTCACCTACGGCAGCATCCTGGCGGTGATGCCGTTCGGCAATACCCACTGTATGATCAGCGCCACGGGCCAGCAGATACTGGACGCTCTGGAAATGACCTCCATGTTTACTCAGAAGGAATACTTTGACGGCAAGGATATAGTGGGCGAGTTCGGAGCCTTCCTGCATCCTTCCGGCCTGAAATACACCATCGACACCTCTGTGCCTACCTCCGTGAAGACCGACAGCAACGGCATGTTTGCGGGAGTCGGCGGCGCCCGGAGAGTCAAGGACGTGATGGTGGAAAAGGACGGAGGCTGGGTGCCCATCGACCCCGCCGCTGTCTATAAGGTGGCGGGCACCAGCTACACCCTGCTGGAATCCGGCGACGGCGTCAGCGTGTTCGCAGACTGCGAGCGCCTGGCCGACGACGGCATTCTGGACGTGGAGATACTCATGGACTTCATCAAAAAGCTGGACGGCAAGCTGGACAGGTATTACGCCCCCGAGGGCAGGATCACTGTAGAGTAGCGGTATGAAAGCCTTTGGACAAAAGACCTGGCTCATCCCGGATACCTTTCTCCACTCCGTTTCCCGGAGCGAGGAGGACAAGAGCCATGAAGCCATCTGCGTCCTGAACACCGGGACCCGGGACGCCATCATCAAGCTGACCCTGTTCTTTGAGGACAGGGAGCCCTGCCGGGATTTTTCCGCCCGTTGCGGCGCTATGAGGACCCATCACATACGCATGGACCGGCTGAGGACAGCCGACGGCAGGGGCATCCCTGTGGATACCCCCTACGCAGTGCTGGTGGAGTCCGACGTGCCCATAGTGGTCCAGTACAGCCGTCTGGACACCTCGGCGGCCGAAATGGCGCTCATGACTACCATCGCCTTTGGGGTGGATTAGTCTCGTTTGGACCGGGTCTCCCCTGTCCTGGAGATGGGGGAGACCGGAAGAATGCGCGATACGCGCGGAGGTTTTTATGGAAGAAAGAATATACAGGATAGTGGATCCCAACAATGGGGAAGGCATGCTCTACACACTGGGGCAGCTGGAACACTTGAAGAACAACGGCAAGATCAACGCCGACACTCTCATCAAACGCGAGGGAGAGCAGGGCACCATGCCCGCAGGAGCCCTTTTTGACTTTGACGCGCCCCTTTCGGAATGGGGCAGACCGGACACCACGGTGAATATACTGGGGATCGTGTCGGTGGTGCTCATCTTCTTCTTGCCTCTCGCCGGTCTGGTGACCAGTATCGTCGGGCTCCATTTTGCCAATCAGAGAAAACAAAACAGAAACATGCTCATCGCGGCTCTCATCATCAACGCCATACTGGTGTTCATATCCTTTGCGCTGATGGCCATCATGTTTGTCATCTTTGGCAAAACGGCCGGCTGGGACGTGTTTTTCCACAACGTTCCCCACGTAAAATGGATCTGACGGAGTTTTACACCGCTTCCCGGGAGCCCAGACCCGTGAGGCTCTCCGGGGCGACCCGCCTGTTCGCCCGGGAGTCTCTGGAGGGCAAATACGGCCTGCTGACCCGCAAGACGCCTGCCATGGAGCTGGGCGACAGGGCAGAGGGGCTTTCCGCGGACGGGCTCTATGACCTGGCAATAGGGGAGATAGCCGCCGGGGCCCCTCTGCGCATATGCGACGGGGAGCTCATATCCGGCGCCGCCACCCTGGGGGCCGCTATAGACCACTACGTTCCGGTCACCGTAAAGGGCAGCCCGGTCCTGCATTCCGTGAGCCATCTCACAGTGGATTTTGAGACGGTGCTCCGGAAGGGCGTGGACCACATAGACGCCTCTGTTGACGAGGCCCTCTCCCGGCTCGACCGGGACAGGCATCCCTTTTTGCTGAGCTGCCGCAACGTCATTGACTCTCTGAGGGTGTGGCGCGGAAGGTATCTGGAAGCCCTGGAGGGCAGGGAGGGATACGAGAAGACTCGCGACCATCTGTCCCGGGTGCCCTTTGAGCCGGCCCGCACCTTTCACGAAGCGGTCCAGAGCCTCTGGTTCACCTTCGCGTTCCTGCGTCTCTGCGGCAACTGGCCCGGCATAGGCCGGCTGGATATGCTGCTGGGACCCTATCTGGAAAAGGACCTCTCCGAGGGACGCCTGACCATGGAGGAAGCCAGAGAGATACTGGCCCATTTCTTCATCAAGGGCTGCGAGTGGATCACCGGCTCCTCCAACGGCAGCGGAGACGCCCAGCACTATCAGAACATCCTGCTGGGAGGCATACTCCCCGACGGCTCCCGGGCGGAAAACGCCGTGACGGAGCTGGCGCTGGATATACTGGAGGAGCTGAATATAGGGGACTTTCCCACCTCTTACAGAGTGAGCGCCCGGACGGACCACCGGATGCTCCTCAGATTGGCCAGGGTCATCAGACACGGGGGAGGCACCCTGGCAGTATATAACGAGGACGCAGTCATCGGGACCCTTGCCGAATACGGCTATCCCCTCGACGAAGCCCGCCGCTTTGCCAACGACGGCTGCTGGGAAATGCAGGTGCCGGGCAAGACCTTTTTTGCCTACATCCCCTTTGACGCTCTGGAGATACTCCAGAAGAAGACCCTGAAGAGCTACGCCGAGCCCTTCCGGGGCAGCTTTGAAGAGCTGAAGCAGGCCTACTATCGGGACCTGGGGGAGAGAGTGGGGGATATCTGCCGCAGTCACGCCGCAGTGTGCCCCGACGGCCGGTGGCGAAGGTCCATACCCTGCGCCGCGGTGTCCGTGTTCGAGCAGGGCTGCATAGAAAAGGGCCTGTCCTATCTGGAGGGCGGTCCCATATACAACGTCATATCCCCCCATCTGGGTGGTCTGGCAGACGCGGCGGACAGCCTCTATGCCATCAAAAAGCTGGTGTATGACGATAAGGCTGCCACCATGGAAGAGCTTTGCCGGGCCCTGCGGGAGGACTGGGAAGGCTGTGAAGTACTGAGAGCAAAGGCCCAGGCCCTGAAGTACTATGGCAACGACAATCCCGAGGCAGATGACATAGTCCGGGAGATACTCCGGGCCTTCGCAGACGCCTGCGCAGAGCATGACGGCACCTGCGGCTACCGTTTCCCGCCCGGGGTCAGCACCTTTGGCAGACAGCTGGAATGGGCGCCAAACCGTCTGGCCACTCCCCACGGCCGCAAAAAAGGCGCCGTGCTGGCGGGCAACGCTTCCCCCTGTCCCGGCACGGACAAAGAGGGGACCACGGCCCTCCTTACAAGTTACTGCCGCTGCGACCTTTCCCGCATGGTCACAGGCGCCGCCCTGGACCTGCGCTTTGACCCGGATACGGTCAAGGGTGAAGAGGGACTGGAGGCCATAGCCGGCCTCATAAAGGCCTTTGCGCTGATGGGCGGCTGCTTTATGCAGCCGGATATAGCGGACAGAGAAGTGCTCGCGAGAGCCATGGAACACCCCGAGGAATACAAGACCCTGTCCGTGCGGGTGTCCGGGTGGAACGCCAGATTCGTGACGCTGAACAGAGAATGGCAGCAGATGGTCATGGATTCCCGGTAGGGAACAGATAAGAATCGGGCGCATCGGCAGGCGCTGCGCGCCCGCCGATGCATGTGTTTTTTGTCCCCGTCGGTCGCTCCCGCGACCGACGGGGACGCTTTTCCCGGGCGCTTTATTGCTCTCTTGACCGTGGCCGGGGCGTCTCCCTGTGTTGGACATCCTCTCCGCCGCGCGGACCATCTATGAAAGCTCTTCATAGCCCCGCGATACGGCCCCCCCAACGGC